>JAEZGP010000408.1 GCA_023437285.1 Actinomycetes bacterium
CCCCGTCGCTGCGCCGCCTCGCCGAGGCCACCGGCGCCACCGCGCACCTCACGGTCGCCGAGGGCGCCGAGGCGGTCGCCCTGCTCGTCGTCGAACCGAGCTGGACGACCTTCCATGTGGCGTACCGGCCGGGTTCGCGACATCCGCTGGAGCGCGGCGCCGCGGGGCGCGCCATCCTGCGCGGTCGCACGGGCCTCGACGGGTACGTGCACAGCGCCGGCGAACTGCAGCGCGGCGCGTACGGGCTGGCGGCCCCGGTGCTCGGCGTCGAGGGCCTGGAGGCCAGCGTCGGCGTGGTGGCGTTCGTGGAACTCGACGAGACCGTGGCCGGCCCCGCTGTCCTGGACGCGGCCGCCGCCGTGTCCGCCGCCCTCACCTGACGCTCAGTCGGTCAACTTCGGATGCGCGGTGCCGGCGTACTTGATCCAGCCGCCGGGACGCGGAGGAGGGGCAGCCCGGTCGCCTCTCTTCGGACTCACTGGTCGGCCGGCCGGGGGACCGGGCCGTAGTCGCCGAGCGGTTCTGTCGTGAGGATGCGGTAGAGCTCCGGATCGGCGTGTACCTCAGCGGTGTGTCGCCATTCCACAAGCAGCTGAGAGACCGCCGCCGTGTTGCCGATGGCCGCGGCGGCTTCCGTTGTCGCGATGAACTCCTCGGTCATGACGTCGATATCGGCGTCGGGCAGGAACCGGACCCAGGGCAACGCCGTGGGCAGCACCTCCCGCAGGATGTTCGGGTCGCGGCGCGCCACGCCGGCGAGCAGGCGCGCGGTCAGGTCGATGACCTCGGCCTCGGCCTCCGCGCGGTCCGCCGACATCAGCACGAGGTCGGCGGCATCCCGGCGCCGCAGGCGTACGGCGCGCGTGCGGCTGAGCCGTTCGGTCGTTTCAACCGGTTGGCGCAGGAGTTCGGAAAACGGCACTGACTCCAAGGGTGCTGCGGTCACATATCAACACTACTTCAGAAGTACGCCCACGTCAGCCCATGGCCTTCGCCGCCGTCACCGCCGCGAGGGCGTTGACGATTCCTGACCCGTAGAGATCCGCGTCCGAGCCGCAGTTGGCGGGCCTCTTGCCGACCGTCGGGGCGGTGGCCGTGTCGCGGAGGATCTTCGTGGTCGCGTCGATGTCGCCGACGAGCTTGGGCTGCGCCGACCACATCAGCGCCACGACCCCGGCCACGTGCGGCGTCGCCATCGACGTGCCGCTGTTGAGGGCCCACGTGCCGCCCGGGTACGCCGACAGCACGTCCACGCCGGGGGCCAGCACGTCGGGCTTGGTTAGCCCGTCGGCGGTCGGCCCGATGCTGGAGAAGTCGGCCAGGGTGCCCCGCCGGTCGACCGCCCCGACCGTGAGCGCGTCGGCGTAGATCGCGGGCGGGTCCGTCACCGACCGGCAGCCCGCCTGGCCGCTGTTGCCGGCCGCCGCGACGAAGTAGATGCCCGCCGCCCGGAACGCGGCCAGCGCCGGGGCCAGCGACCGGGCGTCGCAGCCCTCCAACCACGGGCAACCCCACGAGTTCGTCAGGACCTGCGGGGCGCGGTCGGGCCGGCCGTCGCGCCACGCGTCGCCGCCTTGCGGGAACGGCGCCAGCATGAACTGCAGGCAATCCAGGTAGTGCGCCGGGCTGCCGAGGTTGCGGTCGAGGTTGACGCAGCCGACCCAGTTGGCGCCGGGGGCCACGCCGATGCCGTCGCCGCCCACGGCCGTACCGGTCGTGTGGGTGCCGTGCCCGCCGTTGTCGGTCGGCGCGCTCGTGCGGTTCCACGGGTCGTACCAGGAGTCGTCGCCGCCCCGGAAGTTGGCCGCGAGCGCCGGATGCGCGCCGTCCACCCCGGAGTCCGAGCTGCCCACCGTGATGCCCGTACCCGTGACCCGCAGGTCCTGCCAGACCTTGTCGGCGCCGATCATCGTGATGGTCCACTGTGGTCCGGTCGGGGCCGCCGCGGTGCCCCGTTCCATCGGCGCGCGCTCCGGCAGCGGCCGCAGGTCCTGTTCCAGCAGTACCCGGTCGACATCGTCGCGGCCCGACAACCACTGCCGTACCAGCGGTCCGCCCTCCACGGAGATGCCGTTGACCAGGTAGTACGGCGTGTAGTCGAGGTTCCAGCGGTCCAGCGCCCTGCGCAGCGACGCCTGGCTGCGCTCGGCCGTGCCGGTCAGCCGCTCATACGTCTGGCGTACCCGGGCCGCGCGGTCGGTGACCTGGGCCAGGCCGGTCAGGTCGGCCTGCTCCTTGAGCACCACGAACAGCCGCTCGCCGTGCAGGCCGGGCTGCCCCGCCGCCACGTACACGCCCGCCGCCGCGACCGCGACCACGCCCGCGGTGGCCCAGGCCGTGCCGCGCCGCCAGGTCCGCCCGGGCACGAAGATCAGGGGGTACGCCGTACCGACGGCGCCCGCGACGACGACGGCGGCGAGCGCGGCGATCAGCGTCCAGAACCCGACGTCGCGCAGGCCGAGCAGGATCGACATCTCCTCGGGGTCGACGAACGCGAGCGGCCCGAACGCGCCGGCCCCGATGAGCCACGCCGTCCCGCCGGCGGTCAGCGTCGGCC
>JAEZGP010000553.1 GCA_023437285.1 Actinomycetes bacterium
CGGCGCCGACGAGCGCCGTGGCGAGGACGGCCGCCGCCGCGGTCCGGACCAGGATCGTGCGCGCCATGTCGCCTCCCGCGGATCGGCTCAGCTCTATGCCCTGCCTACCATCGACGGTGAGGCCGCGGCAACCCTCGGTCACCGTGACGCGCCGGGGCGGCACGCTGCCGCCCTGGCGCATCCGACCCGGTCAGGCCTGCGTCACGAACATCTCGTCGGGGACGCCGGCGACCTTCATCTGACGCCACATCGGACGCCAGCCCGGCAGCTCGTGATAGCGCCGCAGCGCGGCGACCCCGGTCAGCCAGCCGGCCCAACCCGGGTACGGCGGGTTGGCGGTGTCGAAGCCGCTCTGCACGAACGTGAGCCGGGTCCTGCCTTCCGATCCGTCCAGCTCCCAGCTGGTGGTCATGCCGTCGGCGAAGCGCAGCGTCGCCTTGCGGCCGGGCTCGAACTCGACGAAGCGGGCACCCCCGGGATCCACGTCGAAGCCGCCCATCGCGAACCGGCCGCCCAGGTGGGGCTCGATGGCCACGTTGGCGCCGAACCAGCGCAGGAACTGGTCGGCCTGGGTCATCGAGTCGAACACCGCCTGCGGGGCCGCGTCGATCATCACCTCGGCGCGCTGCTCGGCCGAGGTGAAGTCGCACTTCGGGGTCGTCGGGCGACCGTCGAGGTAGTCGGCCAGGTTGGCGATCGCCAGGCCCCAGAACGGCTGCAACGCCCCGCGGGCGCCGCCCTTGTCGGCGATGACGTCGGCGAAGCTAGGCAGGTCGGTCTGGCTCACCGTGATCAGGGTGCCCTCGGCGTCCTCGTCGAGCTGGATCGCCGTGGTGGTCTCGATGCCGTCGAGGGTCCAGGCGAACTGGATGCCCCGCTCGTCCACGTGCAGCACGCGCTGGTGCGGCCGGTCGCCGTCCGGGGTGTAGCGGCCCCAGAACTCGTACGTGTCCGGCAGGTCCACGTTGGCGTGCTCGGCCAGCCAGACACGCAGCGCGGCCGGGTCGGTCAGCGCCTCGTACACGGTGGCGGGCGGGGCGGCGAGGACGGCGCTCATGCGCAGGTCAGGCTCGGTCATCGGGGTCTCCCTTGGGATAGCAGGCGACGGCCAGGCGAAACGCGTCGCCCTCGGCGCCGCCGTAGCGGGTGAACAGGTCCTGCAGCGTGCGCTGCAGCTCGTCGAGGAACTCCTGGCGTTGCTCCGGCCTGACCCGGACGTCGCCGGACACGCCGATCGAGGGCAGGTCGGGTCGGGTGCGGTCGAGCGCGGCGAGATCGGCCTGGACGTCCTCCATCAGGTCGACCAGGTAGCCGATGCTGAGCCGGTCGCGCGTCTGGCGCAGGCCGATGCGGCCGACCAGGCGTGGGGACAGCCAGTAGGAGCGGCCGGCCGCCTGGTAGATGCCCTCCTGGATGCCGCGCACCCGCCGCTCGGCCACCTGGCGCACCAGGTCGGCGTCGAGCAGGCGCTTCACGTGGTAGTAGACCCGTTGCGGGGTCTGGTCGAGTGCGACCGCGACCTCGGTGCACGACCGGGGCACGGCGAGTTGGCGCAGCACGTCGATGCGCTGCGGCTTGAGCAGGGCCTCAGCCTGCTCGATCTGGTCGAGGTAGACGATGTCTCTCATTGCAAAAACTATCTTTTACATAAAGGATGTCTTTGTCAATGCCGCATGGCATGGCTTCATGGGGTGGCTTCATGGCATGACGGACGGCGCGGTGGAAGGGGGGTCAGCGGTGGGTGGCGGCACGGCCCTGCGCCGCGCGGCGGGCCCGGTAGGCGGCGACGGCCGCCCGGTTGCCGCAGCCGGCCTCGCAGAACCGGCGCGAGCGGTTCTTCGACAGGTCGACCAGCACGTTGTCGCAGCCGGGGTGGTCGCACACGCGCAACCGGCCCAGCTCCCCGGTGCGCACCACGTCGACGAATCCCATGGCGGCCTCGACGGCCATCCGCGCCGCCAACGGCGCGTCGGGCGACGTGGCGTGCAGGTGGTAGGGCCACGCGTCGTGGCGTACGAGCTGCGGCAGCGCGTTGTTCTCCCGAAGCAGGGCGTTGACGCTGGCCACGAGCTCGTCCTCGGTGGCGGACCACAGGCGGCGAAGCCGCGGCCGCAACGCCCACACCGACTCCAGCTCCGCTCGCGTGCGCTCGCGCCGGCCGGTCCACTGACGCTGCGCCAGGAAGGCGTCGAGGGCTTCCACGTCGGGCAGGCCCTCCTCCTCGGCGGCCGTGTTGACCAGCGCGGCCGCCGTCGTCAGGGCGACCTCGGTGTCATGAGCGAAAACCAACTTGACTCCTGTCACACGACGAACCTAGCGTCATCACCATAGCCCACCTTGACTCATGACACCCCGGGAGAACACCGTGCGTACCGACCGCTCCGCCGGACTCGGCCTGACCCTGGCGCTGCTGTCGGCTGCCACCTTCGGCACCTCCGGCACCTTCGCCCGCTCGCTGATTGCGGCCGGCTGGTCCGCCGAGTTCGCCGTGGCGGTCCGGGTGACCACCGCCGGCCTGGTGCTCGCCGTCCCCGCCGCGTTCGCGTTGCGCAAGCAGTGGCACCTGCTGCGCGGCAACGCGGTCGCGCTGGTCCTGTTCGGACTGCTCGCCATCGGCGGCGCGCAGGTCGGCTTCTTCAACGCGGTGCGCTACCTGCCGATCGGCGTGGCGCTGCTGCTGGAATACCTCGCCATCATCCTCGTCGTGGGCTGGATGTGGGCGGTGCACAAGCAGCGACCCCGGCGCCTCACCGTGACCGGCTCGGTCGCCGCGATCGCCGGCCTCGCCCTGGTGCTCGACCTCACCGGCGAGCGCGCGCTGTCGCTGGCCGGCGTCGCCTGGGGCCTGTTCGCGGGCGTCGGCCTGGCGGCGTACTTCCTGATGTCGGCCCGCGTGGACCCCCGCCTGCCGGCCACGGCCCTGGCCAGCGGCGGCATGCTCATCGGCGGCGCGGTGCTCGCCGCGCTCGGCGCCGTCGGCGCCCTGCCCATGACCGCCACGTTCGGCGAGGTCACCCTCGCCGGTGTGGAGACCAGCTGGGTCGTGCCCATCCTGGGCCTGTCGCTCGTCGCGGGCGTGACGGCCTACGTGGCTGGCATCGGCGCGGCGCGCATCCTCGACGCCCGACTGGCGTCGTTCGTCGGCCTCACCGAGGTGCTGTTCGCCATCCTGATCGCCTGGCTGGCGCTGGCCGAGCTGCCCACCGTCATCCAGTTCGCCGGCGGCGCGCTCATCATCGCGGGCGTGGCCCTGGTCCGCCTCGACGAACTGCGCCGGACGGCCGCCCCCACCCGCGCCCCGGATCCAGACCCCGTGGCGGCCTGAACTCCGACGCCTCACCGCCGCGAGCCTGGCCGCGTCCCGCCGACCTCGACCGCCCCGAGATGTACACCGGTCGAAATCCCTTGCGCCGCTCGATCGACACCGGGAAAGGTACGCCTCATGACTGACCTACCTGAAAGGCAGTTCGGCTGGTCGGACATGTGGTCTGCCCCGGACGACGATCCGCGCTCGCCGGGCGGGTTCGACGACGAACGGTCCATGCTCGTCGGCTACCTGCGCGACTACCGGCTCACGCTGGAGATGAAATGCGCTGGCCTCGACGCCGAGGGCCTCGCGCGCCGGACGGTGCCGCCGTCCAACCTGTCCCTGCTCGGACTGGTCCGGCACATGGCCGACGTGGAGCGCAACTGGTTCCGGGCCGTCATGGCCGGCGAGCAGGCGCCGCACCACTATCGCACGGACGCCGACCGTGACCTGGCCTTCAACGGCGCCGTCGCGGACCCGGCCGTCGTCGACGACGCGTGGCGCACCTGGCGCGCCGAGATCGCCTTCGCCGAGACGTTCGTCGACAACGCCCCGGACCTCGGCGTACGCGGCACGATGCGCGACGGCGGCACCATCGCGCTCCGCGAGGTGCTGCTGCACATGATCGAGGAGTACGCCCGCCACTGCGGCCACGCGGACCTCATCCGCGAACGCGTCGACGGCCGCGTCGGCCAGTAACCGGCAGACCACGTCCCCCGAACAGGCGATCAACGGCTGATCGCGCCAGCCGCAGCCCCCCGCCACGGCACAATGAAAAAGTGCGGAGTACGGGCGTGAAGGGCGTACTGGTCGTCATCGTGACGGCCGCGCTCATCGGCGCCGGCGCGCCGGCACACGCTCATGACGGGCTGCACCGCTGGCCGACGGATGGCTGCACCAGCGCCCCCGACCTGGCGTTCCGGCACGCGTGCGTGCACCACGACGGCTGCTACGCCACGCACCGCGCCAGCCGGGCGACCTGCGACCTGCGCTTCCTGCGGGACATGCGCGCCGCGTGCCTCGGCCGCCCGCCGCTCGCCGCTCGCGCCTGCACGGTCACCGCCTACCTGTACTACGGCGCGGTACGCCTGCTGGGCGGCTACTTCTACCACCGCCCCAACCCCCGCGACCGCATCCGAACTCCCGTGGGGTAGCCGGCACCCGGACGGGCTCACGGTCGGGTGAGGCGCCACTCGAACCGGACACCGTTGATGATCACATGGTCGTCGGGCAGGCACAGGGCGGTGACGATGCGGGTGTCGTCGTCCGACGGACCGTAGGTGATCTCAAGCCGGTAGTGCGAGCGGCGAAACACCGGCTCGTCCACGTACCGCGCCCGGACCGTACCCTCGCCGGGCACCCCGTACCGTTCGCCCATCGACGGACGACCCAACGCGATGGGCCGGGGGCGCCGGCCGGTGAGCTCGAAGCTGGCGTACGGCGAGGGTTTGGTGACGTTCCTGCCCGACGCCTTCGGCGCGGGACGCGCATCGAGGACGCCGTCGTTGTGCTTACGCGACGGCAGGACGGGCAGCGCCACGAGAGTACCTTTGAGCCGCGGAAACCGGTACATGACCAGCAGGACCACCGCGGCCAGCAACAGGCCGACGCCCACGGTCAACAGCGGTATGTGGTCGCCCGGGCCGCCGCCCGCCACGGTGAGTTCGTTGTCGACGAGTCGCCAGGCCGGCCGGATGCCCATCTTGTCGGACAAGATGGTTGAGAACGGGGACTCGACCGTCGCGGTCAACCGTGACCTCCGGTGCATCGGGACTAATGTGGACAGGTCGAATGATTGGCCTTTGGGCCACGTCAGGGTCACCTCGACCGGCACGGTGGCCCCCGGCGGCAGGTCGACCGTGGTCGTCTCCGGCCACGCGGTCACGCCCCCGCCCGGCACGTCGACGTGCAGCGAGGACACGGTCAGCGGGAGCCGGGTCGGGTTCGTCAGCTCGGCGCGGGCCACGGCGGCTCCGTCGACGAGCCGCACGCCGGGCACGGACCACCGCACCGGCACCGGCCGGTTCACCTCGTCGCCGAGTGTCGCGCGGACCTTCGCCGCCATCACGGCCGTGCGGGGCGCGCTCAGCCGCTCGTCGAGGTCCGACAGTGTGGCCGGCGCCAGCGCTCGCCCTGCGCGGAACACCCCGCAGAACGGGTTGCGGCTCAGCTCGACGGTCGAGTAGCCCGCGCAGTCGCGGCCCGTACGCCCGCTCGCGTTGCGTCCCAGCAGCGTGAAGTACGCGGAGAAGTGCTGCTTGTTGGCGATCATCTTGTCGGCCGCGTCGCGTAGCCGGTTCCACTGCCGCCCCGACGTGGTGGGATAGGCGCTGCTGGACGTGGCCAGGGTGGTGTGCTGGCCGTCGGTCAGCATGAACACCGCCGCGATGCGCGGCCGGTTGGGCCGGTTCAGTCGCGCCACGGCCTTCTCCATGGCCGTACCCATGTCCGTCTCGACGCCGTCGGCGGTCTTCGGCAGGCCGGCCAACAGGCGGTCGGGGTACCGACCCACCTGCCCTTCGACAATCCTGTCGGTCTGCCTGGCCTCCGCGAAGGGGATCACCGTGACGTGGTCGACCTCGGCGAGGTGGGCCAGGAAGGCGCGCAGGTGGCGCTTGACCGGGGTGTACAGGTCGACACCGCGCTGCATCGACGCCGACACGTCAACGAGGATCACGTACTCGGCGGGCACGTCGCGGACGTTCAGCGCGGTGTAGAGGTCGTCGACCGTGACGGGTGCGGCAACCGCCCGGGCCTGGTCGAACGCGGTGATCGGCGTGGCCGCGAGGACGGCCACGGCCACGGCGGTGCCCAGAACGCGAGGGAGAACGCTCACCGTCCGGTCGGCCCCTTTCCGGTGAAGGCGTCGCGAAACTGGCCGGACAGGCGGTCCGCGAAACGTCGGGTCACGTGGAGTCGGGCGTCGTCGGGCAGCGCGTCGAGCAGCCGACGGGCCGCGTCACCATAGGTGGCCGGATCGGCGACATCGACGGCCGCATGGTGCTCGCCGTCGAGGTCGAGGGCGACTACCAGCACGTCGACGGCCGCCCGGGTGCCGTCCGGCAGCCGGCCCGGCTCGCGCAGCGCCGCGTGCAGCCGGCGGCGCCAGGCCGGTTCGAGCCCGGACGCGCCGGCCAGCGACAGCCACGTCGCCGTCACCACCCGCTCAAGGTGCCCCGTCTCGGCCGCCGCGACGAGCATGGCGACGGCGTCGCGTACGGGCACCTGCCAGGGTTCGGCGTGCTCGGCGGGCGCATCCGACAGCGCGGCGACGTAGCCCGCGAGCGGCAACCCGCAGCGCCAGCCCGGGCGGGAGGACAGCCACGCGACGAAGGCTGCCGCCAGGTCCGTGCGCGGGTCGGACCCGAGGATGAGCGCGGCCGCCACGTCGCAGCACAGGCGTTCGTCCTCGGCGGCCGCCACCCGCGGGTCCTCAGGCTCGACGGGAAGGTCGAGCAGCACCCGGACGGCCCGCTCCGCCCCCGCCCCAGCATCCGGCTGCGCGACGGCGGCGGACAGCACCTCACCAACGAGCGGGAACAGCGCGCCCAACCGCCGCCCCAGCACGAGGTACAAACCGGCCGCATCGAGGGTAGGGGCGTCGAGAACACGGGCAGCCAACTGCGGGATGACGACGCTGGGCCGGTGGCGCCGCAGCCTTTCGGCGTCGAGTTGCGCCGGCGGCGTGTGCTTGAGGTAGTCGCTCAGCAGCAGCCCCCATTCGCCAGGCCGGAACGCCTTTAGGATGCCGCGGTTGAGCACCTGCGCGACGGTGGCCGGCCGGCCCTGGCCGCTACGCACGTCTGCCAGTGTCGTGACCTGCCGCAGGATCGTTTCGGCGTAGGCCACGGCTGGCCCGGGCTCGACGATGCCGGGACGCTGCTCGTCGGCGCGCAGCTTCGCCAGCAGCTCCACGGTGTCCCCGCCGACCGCGTCGCGTATGTCACCCAGCAGGCCACGGTAGCGGCCCGCCGGTTCGGACAGCGTCAGGCGGTCGACTTCGCCACGCCACGACATCACCCGTGCGCCCCGGGTCGACCGGACGCCGAAGCCAAGCCGGATCTTCGTTGCCGAAAGCGGTGAGACGTGCGTCGACAAGCTGAGGTCGGCCCGCACGTGGTAGGGAAGCAGGGACACCAGCGCCTCGAGCAGGCGCACGCGCTCGTGGACGGGCGCGTCCAGCGCGTCGCTGATGACCAGCGCCCCGTCCAGCAGCAGCGCCGCGGCCGCCGCGAACCACGCGAAGTCCCCGTTGATCAGCCCGGCCGTGGCTGCCAGATCGGGCGGTCCGAGGACGGGTGCGATCGGTCCGGCCGCAGGCAGCTCGAGCGACGCCACCGCGGCGGCGAGTTGGTCGTACCCTGCCCCCACGTCGGCCAGGTGGTCAAAGACGCAGTCGACATAGCGCATCATCGTCGTGGGCCGGCCGAAGGCGTCCCGCACCGGCTCGCGCGGCCAGTCCAGGATCGCGAGCCCGAGCCGGGGTGCCGTGCGAGCACCGATGACCGGACCGGCCATTACCCAGGGCAGCGCCGCCGGTCCGCTCATGGCCGTCCCCGGGTTGCCGGGAACCAGCCGCCGCGTTGCTTTGTCGAGCTCACCGCGCTGCCGCCCGCCTGTGGAGTCAGCGATGACGCCGAGGTCGTCCGCGGCGCCGGGGTGTTTGCCGCGCAACGCCCATCGCCACTGCGGGGCCGGCCGGCCGGTCATGGCCTAGGACCGCCCGTCGTGGCGGCCGAGCCCGTCCTGCAACCAGACGACCGGCTCCAGCACGTTGATCGGGTGGACCGGTCCGCGGATTAGTGGCGTGCCCGGGCGAGCGTCGTAGTTGAACGGGTTGTTCGCGTGGGAGTCGAACGTCCGCCCGGGCGCCACGTGGAAACCGATCGCCGACGACACGAAGAACCGGACGCGATCCGGGTGAAACGCGCGCTGAATGGCCTGGTATACGCCGGTCTCGCCCAGCTCGCCGCACAACCAGGCGAAGTACTTCTCCGCGTCGGTCGACCGCACGTGTGGTAGCCGGGTGTCGGGGTCCTGGTTCACCCAGCCTCCCCGCAACGAGCGCCGAAACACCTCCTCGTTGTCGAACTTCGTCACGCACACCGCGATGTGATGGCGCAGCCGTGCGTCCACCCAGGTCTGCTCCTCTTCCGCCCGATGCTTGAGGAATGCGACCAGCGGGTCCAGCGTCGCCGCGTTGGACTTCCCCTTCGCCCGCAACGTCGGGTCGAACAGGAACAGGAAACCATCGGACTCCAGTAGTTCCTCGATGTCGCCGGACGGTGCGGTGCCGTCGGCGTTCATCGCGGTGTCGATGCCGGGGCCGTCCGTGACCCGCAGCTCGGCGCGCACCACACCCGTACCGTCCGATTGGCTGCGCCGCAGCAGCGCGAAATAATAGATCTCGCGTTCCAGGGACTGGCCGGGAAAGGCGCCCGCGTTCAGCTGCGTCTCGGCCGCGGCCAGGTAGGCCGCCGAGGCCGGGTCAGCGGGCGCGAGCGTCCACCCGATGCTGTCCCCGGTCGCGGTGAGCGCCGCCCGGTTCAGCGCTGCCAGAAAGGTGCTCTTGCCGGCGCCTGGGCCGCCCCACGTGCTGATGCGGTGCCCGTCAACGTCGCCCAGATCGTCACGGTCGCCGGGCTGGCGCTCGGCCAACCACTCGACCTCGTCCGCCGGATCGTCCGCCACCACGGGGTCGGCGGATGATTGCGCTTTGGCCGCGAAGTGGTCGTCGTACTTCGGCGCCACGGCTTCTCCCAGTCTCGTTCCCGCTTCGGTGACGTGACCAGACAGGCTAGCGGCCGGTGCGATGTCCTTGCGGCCAAAACTTCGGCAATGATCGTCGCAAATGGACATCCGTTCGCCAGCGACCCGCGCACGGTCGGCGCAGTCCGGGACGCCCCGCCGGTTCCTACGCTTCTACGATGACCGGCCCTCGGCGCACATCCAAGCGCGCGTACCACTCCCGTCGCGCGGCGCGCATGGCGATTGTCGCCATCTTCGCGCTGTCAGCCGTCATCAACCTGTTGGCCCTGTACCAGGTCGCCGTGGGACGTCCGGTCAGCCCCGCGGTCGATGTCGGCCCCGTCCTCGACAGGATCCCCGACATCGTGGAGCGGGCGGTCGCCCTGGTCACCGCCATCGGCGCGATCGTCGCGGTCGTTCAGGGCCGCGGCGACGCCCGCCGCTGACCTTTCGGGCAGGCTCAGGTCAGGCCGGGGAGCATGGGCCACAGGCCGGCGGCGCAGCGGGTCAGCAGCGTGCGCCGGCCGGTGATCATGTCGAGGCGGATGAGCTCCGCCGGGTTCTCCAGGAAGCCCGGCTCGTCGCCCGTCGCGCGGTAGGCCAGCAGCCCGTCGTCGAAGTAGTCGAGGACCACGCCCGAGCCCGTGTCGAACGGCATGCTGAGGTCGACCCGGCGCACGAACTGCCCCGTAC
>JAEZGP010000601.1 GCA_023437285.1 Actinomycetes bacterium
GGCAAGCGCGTCGACTACTCGGGCCGTTCCGTCATCGTCGTCGGCCCGCGGCTCAAGCTGCACCAGTGCGGCCTGCCCAAGCAGATGGCGCTGGAGCTGTTCAAGCCGTTCGTGATGAAGCGCCTGGTGGACCTCAACCACGCGCAGAACATCAAGTCGGCCAAGCGCATGGTCGAGCGTCAGCGGCCGGTCGTGTGGGACGTGCTGGAGGAGGTCATCGGCGAGCACCCGGTCCTGCTCAACCGCGCGCCGACCCTGCACCGCCTCGGCATCCAGGCCTTCGAGCCGCAGCTGGTCGAGGGCAAGGCCATCCAGATCCACCCGCTCGTCTGCACCGCGTTCAACGCGGACTTCGACGGTGACCAGATGGCCGTGCACGTGCCGCTGTCCGCTGAGGCGCAGGCCGAGGCCCGCGTGCTCATGCTGTCGTCGAACAACATCCTCAAGCCGGCCGACGGCAAGCCGGTGACCATGCCCACGCAAGACATGATCATCGGTCTGTACCACCTGACCCGCCTCAAGGAGGACGCGCTCGGCGCTGGCCGGGCCTTCTCCTCCGAGGCCGAGGCCCGGATGGCGCACGACGCCGGCGAGCTGCACCTGCAGGCCCCGATCACGATCCGCCTCCGGGAGGTCCAGGGCGTCGAGAACGGCGCGGGCAAGCCGGCATGGGAGGCCCCCGAGGGCTTCCAGCCGGGCGACACTGTGATCGTGGAGACGACGCTCGGCCGGGTGCTGTTCAACGAGACGCTCCCCGTGGCGTACAAGTTCATCAACTACGAGATCCGCAAGGGTCAGCTGTCGGCGATCGTCAACGACCTCGCCGAGCGGTTCCCGAAGGTGCAGCTGGCGGCGACGCTGGACGCGCTCAAGGAGGCCGGCTTCCACTGGGCCACCTGGTCCGGCGTGACCATCGGTATCGAGGACGTCGTGGCGCCGCCGCGCAAGCGCGAGATCCTCGACCGGTACGAGAAGGAAGCCGAGCGGATCGACAAGCAGTACCAGCGTGGTCTCATGACCGCCGAGGAGCGCCGCGGCGAGCTGATCGAGATCTGGACCAAGGCGACCAACGAGGTCGCCAAGGAGCTGGACACCGCGCTGCCGGTGGGCAACCCGCTGTGGACGATGATCCACTCGGGCGCCCGCGGCAACATGCTCCAGCTGCGCCAGATCTCGGCGATCCGTGGCCTGGTGGCCAACCCCAAGGGCGAGATCATCCCGCGTCCGATCAAGGCCTCGTTCCGCGAGGGTCTGTCCGTGCTGGAGTACTTCATCTCCACGCACGGTGCCCGCAAGGGTCTGGCCGACACCGCCCTGCGTACCGCCGACTCGGGTTACCTGACCCGTCGTCTGGTGGACGTCTCGCAGGACGTGATCGTGCGCGAGGAGGATTGCGGCACCGACCGGGCCATCCAGATCACGATCGGCCAGCGGCTCGACGGCGAGCTGGTGGCGCACGAGCACGCCGAGACCGGGGTGGTCGGCCGTACGCTGGCCGACGACGTCACCAACGCCAAGGGCGAGGTGGTCGTGGCCCGTGGTACGGACATCAACATGATCCTGTTGGCCAAGCTCATCGAGGCCGGGGTCGAGCAGGTGCGCATGCGCTCCGTGCTGACCTGCGAGTCGAAGCTGGGCATCTGCGCGGCCTGCTACGGCCGGTCGCTGCCGACCGGCAAGACCGTGGACGTCGGCGAGGCCGTCGGCATCATCGCCGCGCAGTCCATCGGTGAGCCCGGTACGCAGCTGACGATGCGTACCTTCCACACCGGTGGCGTCGCGGGTGAGGACATCACCCAGGGTCTGCCCCGTGTCCAGGAGATCTTCGAGGCGCGCGTGCCCAAGGGCAAGGCGCCGATCGCGGAGACCCCCGGCCGGGTGCGGATCGAGGACGGCGAGCGGTCCCGCAAGATCATCATCGTGCCGGACGACGGCAGCGACGAGATCGTGCACGACAAGATCTCCAAGCGCGTCCGCCTGCGGGCGCACGACGGCGACCACGTCGGCGTCGGCGAGAAGCTCACCGAGGGCACGATCGACCCGCACGAGCTGCTGCGGGTGCTCGGCCCGCGCGCGGTCCAGGTCCACCTGACCCAGGAGGTCCAGGAGGTCTACCGCTCGCAGGGTGTGCTCATCCACGACAAGCACATCGAGATCATCATCCGGCAGATGCTGAAGCGAGTCACGATCATCGACTCGGGCTCGACGGAGTTCCTGCCGGGCCTGCTGGTCGACCGTGCGCAGTTCGAGGCGGAGAACCGTCGGGTGGTCGCCGAGGGCGGCGAGCCGGCCGCCGGCCGTCCGGTCCTGATGGGCATCACCAAGGCGTCGCTCGCCACCGACTCGTGGCTGTCGGCCGCCTCCTTCCAGGAGACGACCCGGGTGCTCACGGACGCGGCGATCAACGCCCGCAGCGACTCGCTCATCGGCCTCAAGGAGAACGTCATCATCGGCAAGCTCATCCCGGCCGGTACGGGCATCTCCCGCTACCGCAACATCCGGGTCGAGCCGACCGAGGAGGCGAAGGCGAAGGTCTACTCGATGACCGGATACACCGAGGCCGACTACGGCTTCGGCCCGGCCAGCGGCGTGGCCGTCCCGCTCG
>JAEZGP010000627.1 GCA_023437285.1 Actinomycetes bacterium
GGCACTGCCCGCGCCGGGACCGCTCGGGGCGCCCTGGCCACCGCCGTAGCCGCCGCTGCCCTGGCCGCCGCCGTAGCCGCCGGCACCGTGACCCGGAGCGCCGGACCGGCCCGCGCGTCCGTGTCCGCGTCCGTGTCCGCCGCGTCGGGGCATCGAGCCCATCTCCTCGCCCCGGCCGGCACCTGGGCCGTAGCCGCCCTGTCCGGCACCTGGGCCGTAGCCGCCCTGGCCGGCACCTGGGCCGTAGCCGCCCTGTCCGCCACCGCCCGGTCCGCGCCAGTTGCCCCAGGACAATGAGGACCCAGGGGTCATGTAGTGCCAGCTCCACACTGGCGAGCTCCAGCCCGAGCTGAAGACCGAACCACCGCAGCCGGCAGAGCACGTCACCGGGGAAGGCGCGGCCTTCGGGTCGGCAGCCGACGTCGCGGCGGACGCCGATTGCGCGGGGGCCAGGATCGCCAGGCCGGCGAAGGCCACCGTGGCTGCCTTCCGAACACCTCGTTTGGACATGTCACTCCTCCATAGGAACGGTGGGCGCGCAGCCACGCGGCTCGGCTGCCGTGCGGTCCCACGTCACCCGTCCGTGGGGTTATACCAGCTCAAATCAGGACAAACCTGTTTTATTACGTTACGAACGGTAACAACGTGTGAACCGGCCGGAACGACCCGTTCGAGTCAGCGTGTCGCGCGATCTGTCTTCGTGTCCCGCGCCGGCCGGACTTATCGCGGGTAGCGCCGGTGGCGTAGATTCCGGCAGGTGACCGGCCACCCCTCGGCGCCCAGTTCCGCATATCTCCCTCAGGAGCCAGACCGGCCCCATCCGTCCCCCGGGGCGCTGCCGGCGTACCCGACCTTTCCGGTCCCGCGCCAGCCGGTCGGGCCACCGCCCCCGTTCGGCGGCCCGTACCCGCCGGCCAGGCCGTACCCGCCGGCCGGCCCGTACCCGCCGCCCTACGGGGCGTACCCGGGGCCCCCGCCGTACGGCTATCCGCCGCTGCCCGCCCCCCGCAAGCGCGGCTCGTGGCTGCGCCGGCTGGTGGCCGTCACCGCGGTACTCGTCGTACTGAGCTGCCTCGGCGCGACCGCGCTGACCGCCGTCGCCAACTCGCGCGGGATGTTCGACCCGACGGCCACCTGGGCGCTGCCCCCGGGGGCTCCGCAGATCGATCCGCCGCCGGCCGACCGGGCCAGCGACACGCAATGGCGCTCCTGGGCGTACTCGGCAATGAAAGATCTTGCCGCCGCCCAGAGTGAGGCGCTGATCAAGGGCAACGAAGCGGCCTACCTCGCGCCGGTCGATCCGGCCAACAAGGCGCTCGTCGCCGAGCACCGCAAGCGCTTCCGCGTCCTGCGCGGCCTCGGCATGGGCCAGTGGACGGCGTCGATCAACGGCACGCCGTCCGATGACGGGTACCGCACCTGGCGGGCCACGATCACCATCGGCTACTGCGTCGGCGACGCCAGCTGCAAGCCGGTGCCGCTGCACATGCGCTCGCGATGGTCGTACAAGGGCGGCACGCTGCGGCTGGTCAAACTCGACGAGTCCACGGTCAAGGACCAGGGGCCCCGGCCCTGGGAGGTCGACGATCTCCAGGTGAAGTCGGGCAACCGGGTCGTGGTCGCGGCGACGTCGGCGAACGCGAGACGGCTCGCGGCGACCGTCCGCGCGGCCGACGAGGCGGCGACGATCGCCGACCAGTTCGCCAAGTGGGACACCAAGCCCCAGCGGTACGTGATCTTCTTGGCCGGGCCGTCCAATTGGAAGGAGTGGTACGGCGAGGAGGCCCCCGACTGGGCCGCCGCGTGGGCCGTACCGGTCGACGACCACACGACCGAGGTCGTGGTGCGCACCGACCGGGTGCCCACCAGCGAGATGAAGGGCCTGCTCACCCACGAGCTGACCCACGTCACGTCGCTGGCCGGTGCCCGGTACACCAGCGGCCGGCAGTGGTGGATGGTCGAGGGCATCGCCGACTACGCGCAGTTCCTGAACCGGCCCGTCGACGCGTACGACGGCCTGCCCGCCGTCCGCAGCATGGTGCGGGACGGCTGGGACGGCCGCGTCGACGTCACGCCGCCGACCGAAAGCTCCTCGCTGACCGACGCGGCCGCCCGTTACGGCGTCGGCTTCCTCGCGATCCGCCACATCGCCGACACGTACGGCCAGGCGAAGATGCTCGCGTTCTTCGGCAACGTGATGCACAAGGGCTACACCCTCGACAAGGCCGCCCGCAACGCCCTCGGCCGGTCCTGGAGCAGCCTCAACAGCGAATGCGCCGCGTACGTCCGGTCGGTCGTCTGACCGGTTGGCCGGCCCTGGCAGGTGGTTCATAGACTGGTACGGGTGCGTCGCCTGCCCCTCGCCGCGCTGCTGACCACAGCCGCGCTGGCCATGACCGCCGCGTCCTGCGATACCTCCGACGACGGTGTGGTCACCGACAACGTCCGCCGCGCCACGGTCAGCGAGGTGGTGGACGTCCCGGCGACGGTCACCGCGCGCGCCGCGGCCACCCTCACCGCGCCGTCCGACGGGCGCCTGGCCAAGTTCGCCGTGGCGTCCGGCACCAAGGTCCGCCGGGGCCAGGTCATCGCCGTCATCGACTCACCTGCCGCGCGCAAGCGCCTGGCCGACGCCAAGGCCGCGCTGGCCGCCGCCGCGAGCACCGGCCGGGTGCCGCAGGTCGGCCTCACCGGCCTGTCCGACCAGGTCGACGCGGCCGCCGCCGACTCGTTCGACGC
>JAEZGP010000638.1 GCA_023437285.1 Actinomycetes bacterium
AGGTGGAGGACCTCGACGAGCTGATCGAGAACCTCGGCGAGGTGGACATCGACGTGAACGACGCCGAGACGAAGGTCCGCATCTTCGCCGAGTAGCGGTGCATGACGCGACGCCCCGCCCGCACAACCCCCCGGCGGGGGGCGGGGGGGGGGGCCCCCCGCTTCGTGTCTCCGTCCGCCTGCCGGGTTATGTATTGGTCGGCCGATATCGGCGACCCAAAGAATCCATAACCCGGCCAAAGATCGGTTCACAGCAATGGTGATCGGCTCATAGGTTCTCTTGGTTCCGTCCGCCCACCGAGAGGATCCGATGATGCGTCTCGCCGTTCGGCTGGTCGCGCCGCTCGCGGCCGCGCTGGCCGCCGCGCTGCTCACCCCGGCCGGGGCCGCCCAGGCCGCGACCCCCAAGGTCATGATCACCAAGGTGTACGTGAACACGCCCGGCGCCGACACCCCGGCCACGAACGCGAAGCTCAACGGCGAGTACATCGTCATCAAGAACACGACGAAGTCGACGATCAGCCTGAGCGGCTGGACGATCCGCGACAAGCAGTCCACCGCGTCGGGCCACATCTACAAGTTCGCCAGCACCGTGAAGATCGGCGCGGGCAAGACGATCACCATCAAGACCGGCAAGGGCACGAACACGTCGAAGACCCGCTACTGGGGTCGGGTCGGCCCGTCGAGCTACGCCTACATCTGGAACAACTCCGGTGACACGGCCTACCTCAAGGACAAGTCCGGCAAGACCATCGACACGTGCAGTTGGGGCTCGGTCAGCAGCTACAAGAACTGCTGACCTAACGCCGGTTGGGTGGCGGACGGCGCCCGCCACCCAACCCCCCGCCTACCAGAACAGGCCGTGGTTGAGCCGTACGCGCGCCTCCAGGTCGAGCAGCCGGCGCTTGCGGTCGAGGCCGCCGCCGAACCCGACGAGCCGGCCACCGGCGCCGACCACCCGGTGACACGGGACGACGAGCGGCAACGGGTTGCGGTTGCAGGCGACGCCGACCGCCTGAGCCCCGTCCGGCTGACCGACCGCGGCGGCGATCGCACCGTACGTGAGCGTGTCGCCGTACCCGATGGCCGCGATCCGCGTCCAGACCGCGCGCTCGAACTCCGACCCGCGCCGCACCGACAGCGGCACGGTGAACTCCGTACGGTCGCCGGCGAAATACTCAGCCAACTCATCGCGGGCCGCGGCCAGGGCGCCCTCGGGTGCGACTAGTGTCGCGTCCGGCGGCGGGCCGGCGAACCGCACCGCGCAGATGCCGTCGGCGTCGGCCGCGACGCCGAGGTCGCCGATCGGGGAGGACAGGGTGACCCAGGGCACGCAGCAAGTCTGCCCCGCCGGACCGATCCGACCAAGCCGGCGGGTCGCCGCCGCGCCCCGTCGTAGGCTGCTGTGGTGCCGCTCATGACCACTCCGGGCAACCTGCGCGCCGTCCTGCGCCGGCCCGGACTGCGCCGACTGCTCGCCGTACGGTTGACGAGCCAGTTCGGCGACGGCTGGTTTCAGGCGGGACTGGCCGGCAGCGTGCTGTTCAACCCGCAGAAAGCCGCCGGCCCGCTGGAGATCGCGATCGCCTTCGCGGTGCTCCTGCTGCCGTACTCGCTGGTCGGGCCGTTCGCGGGCGTGTTCCTTGACCGGTGGAGCCGGCGCGGCGTGCTGGTGTTCGCCAACGCCGCCCGCGCCGTGCTCGTGGTGCCCGCCGTCCTGTTGATCTGGTACGGCCGGGAAGGTCTGACCTTCACGCTGCTGGCGCTCGCGATCATCGCGATCAACCGGTTCTTCCTGTCCGGGCTGTCGGCCGCCCAACCCCACGTCGTCGACGCACCCGGCCTCGTCACGGCGAACTCGCTGGCCACCACGCTGGGCACGGTCTGCTACACGCTCGGCCTGGGCGGCGCGGCCGCCGTCTCGCACGTCATCGGTACGGGCTTTCACGAGTACGCCCTGGTGGCGTCCGCCGCCGTCGGCCTGTACGCGGTCTCGGCGGTGCTCGCGAAGGTGTTGTTCGCCCCGCCGTCCCTGGGTCCCGACGACGCCGAGCGGGCCACCTGCGGCCTGCGGGCCGGCCTGGGGCACACCACCCGTGGCATGGTCGAGGGCGTCCGCCACCTGGCCGGGTTGCGCGGCGCCGTCCTGCTGGTGACGGCGCAGGCCCTGCACCGCGCGCTGTACGGCGTCCTCGCCCTGATGACGCTGTTGCTGTATCGCAACTACTTCGCCACGGGCGCCGGGTTCACCTCGTCGCTGACGGGCCTCGGGCACGTGGCGGTGGCGGCGGCCATCGGCGCGCTGGCCGCCTCGGTGATCACCCCGCCGGTCGCCCGCCGGGTGGGCGGCTGGCGCTTCGTGGCCGGCCTGTTCGCGGTCCTGGCGGTGGCCGTACCCGTGTTGGGGTTGCCGTTTCGCCGGCCGTGGCTCGTACTCGCCGTGTTCCTGATCGCGATCGTCTCCCAGGCCACCAAGATCGTGGTGGACACGGCGTTGCAGGCCGAGGCCGCCGACGACTTCCGCGGCCGCGTGTTCAGCGTCAACGACACCCTCTACAACCTGGCGTTCGTGGCGGGCCTTTTCGTGGCGGCGCTCGCGCTGCCGGCGACGGGCCACTCGGCGGTCGCGCTGATCGCGGTCGGTGCCGGCTACGCGGCGCTGGCGTGCTGGTACGCCAACGCGGGCGGCCGGGCCGCGCGCGTGAGCGGCGACGACATCCAGCTCCGCCGCCGGGTCGCCCCACCCGCACTGACCGGCTCCCGCTGACGCTGCCGCAGGCGTAGCTCTTACAGGCCGTTGGCCTTGGCCCAGGCGCGCAGCTCGGCGACCGCCTCGTCGTGGTCGAGGGGGCCGCGTTCCAGGCGGAGTTCCTTGAGGTGCTTCCACGCCTTGCCGACCATCGGGCCGGGCGGCAGGCCGAGCAACTCCATGATCGCGTTGCCGTCGAGGTCGGGTCGCACCCGGGCGAGGTCCTCCTCGGCCGCGATGCGCGCGATGCGCTGCTCGAGCGCCTCGTAGTCGGCGTAGAGCTGCTCGGCCTTGCGCCGGTTGCGGGTCGTGCAGTCGGCGCGGGTGAGCTTGTGCAGCCGCGGCAGCAGCGCTCCGGCGTCGGTGACGTAGCGGCGCACGGCCGAGTCGGTCCACTCGCCCCGGCCGTACCCGTAGAAGCGCAGGTGCAGCGCCACCAGTTCGGACACGTCGGCGGTGACGTCCTTGGGGAACTTCATGGCCTTCATCCGGGCCCGGGTCATCCGTGCGCCGACCAGCTCGTGGTGGTGGAAGCTGACCCGCCCGTCGGCGCCGACGGCCTTGGTGGCCGGCTTGCCGACGTCGTGCATGAGCGCGGCCATCCGGAGCACGAAGTCCTTCTCATCCTCCAGCCGGATCGCGTTGCGCACGACGGTGAGCGTGTGCTCGTACACGTCCTTGTGCTGCGCGTGCTCGTCGATCGCGAGGCGCAGCCCGGGCAGCTCGGGCAGGAAGACGTCGGCCAGGCCGGTGTCGACGAGCAGGCGCAGCCCGACCACCGGGTCGGCGCCGCACATCAGCTTCACGAACTCGTCGCGGACGCGCTCGGCGGTGATGCGTCCCAGGTCGGCGGCCATGGCGGTCATCGCGGCGACGACCTCTGGCGCGGGGGTGAAGTTGAGCTGCGCCGCGAACCGGGCCGCGCGCAGCATCCGCAGCGGGTCGTCGGCGAACGACTCCTCCGGCTTCCCCGGCGTCCTCAGCCGCCGCTCCGCAAGATCATTCAATCCGGAGTACGGGTCGACAAAGCGGTGTCCGGGCACGCTGACGGCCATCGCGTTGACGGCGAAGTCGCGCCGGCGCAGGTCCTCCAGCAGGTCGGTGCCGTAGCGCACGATCGGATTGCGGCTGACCCGGTCGTAGGCCTCGGCGCGGTACGTGGTGATCTCCAGGCGCAGGCCGCGGCGGGCGGCGCCGATCGTGCCGAACTCGGCGCCGGTGGTCCAGATGGCCTCGGCCCAGCCCTTGAGCAGCCGCTGCGTCTCGTCCGGGTGGGCGCTCGTGGCGAAGTCGAGGTCGTCGCCGAGGCGGCCCAGCAGCGCGTCGCGGACGGAGCCGCCGACCAGGTGCAGCTCGTGACCGGCGGCGGCGAACCGCTCGCCGAGCTCGTCGGCGACGGGGGAAACGCGCATGAGTTCCGCGACCGCCCTGCGCTGGGCAGCGGTGAGCGTGGCGCTCGGCCTGGATGAATCGGACATGGGACCGCCAGCCTATCGGAGAGGTCACGAAGGCCGGATAGGGTCTCTAGCCATGACAGGCCCCGGCCCCCGCCACGCCGCGCCCGACCCCGACGAAACGGTCATCATGCCGCGCCTGGGCGGGCCGGTTCCCCCTGGCGGGCCCCAGGACCCGTACGCCGGGCCGACCCGGCACCTGCCGGTCGACCCCGACGCCACCATGATCATATCGGCCGCGCCGACCGGCGAGGCGCCGGCCACCATGGGCGCCGCCCCGGCCGGCTCCCCCGTCGACATCGACGCCTCGGCCGAGCTGCCGGCCCCCGACCGGACCGGCGACCTGGGCGGGTCGGTGGCGCGCAACAGCGCGCTCATGGCCGTACTGTCGATTGTCAGTCGGGCCACGGGCCTGCTGCGGACCGCGGCCATCGGCGCCGCAGTCGGCGCCGGCCTGGTCGCCGACTCCTACACGATCGCCAACACGCTGCCCAACATGGTGTACGAGCTGCTGCTCGGCGGCGTGCTCGCCAGCGTGGTGGTGCCGCTGCTCGTGCGTGCGCGCACCCGCGACACGGACAAGGGCGAGGCGTACGCCCAGCGGCTGTTCACGATGGCGGCGGTGTTCCTCGGCGCGGCGACGCTGCTGGCGGTCGCGATGGCGCCGCTGTTCACGCTGTTCTTCACCAGCGACAGCACCAGCCCGGCGACGTCGCGGCTCATCACGACGCTGTCCTACCTGCTGCTGCCGGAGATCTTCTTCTACGGCATGGCGGCCCTGTTCGCGGCGCTGCTGAACACGCGCGGGCACTTCGCGGCGCCGATGTGGACGCCGATCCTGAACAACCTCATCGTGATCGCCACCGCCGGCGTGTTCATCCTGCTGCCGGTGATCGACTCGCCGCCGCAGCCGGACACGCTGCGCACGAGCGAGATCCTGGTGCTCGGCATCGGTACGACGCTGGGCATCGTGGTGCAGGCCGCCGGGCTGTGGCCCGCCCTGCGCAAGGTCGGCTTCCGGTGGAAGTGGCGCTGGGACTGGCGCCAGCTGCACCTGCGCGAGCTGGCGCGGCTGTCGGGCTGGATGCTCGCCTACGTCGTGATCAGCCAGATCGGCCTGTTCGTGGTGCTCCGGCTGGCGAACCTGGCGGCCTCCAACGCGGGTGCCCCCGGCCCCATGGTCTTCAACAACGCATACCTGATCTTCATGATGGCCCACGGCATCGTGGCCGTCTCGATCATCACCGCGCTCATGCCGCGCATGGCGGCGGCCGCGGCCGAGGGCCGCCACGACGACCTCAAGGCGCACCTGTCGCTCGGCACCCGACTGTCGGCCGTCGTGCTCATCCCGATCACCGCGCTCTACCTGGTGCTCGGCCGCCCGCTCGCGGTCGTGCTCTTCCAGTACGGCGCGTACAGCCCGTCCGACGCCATCGCCACCGGGTGGGTGATCGCGGTCGCGGCCATCGGCCTGGTGCCCTTCTCGATCGCGCAGCTGCAGATCTTCGCCTTCTACGCGATGCCGGACACCCGTACGCCCACGCTGCTCAACATCCCGGTCGTCGCGCTGCGGATCGCCGTCGACGTGCTGCTCTACCTGGTGCTGCCGGCGACCTGGGTGGCCGCCGGCCTGATGTTCGGCAACGCGGTCAGCTTCGCGCTGTCGGTGGTCATCGGGTACTGGCTGCTGCGCAGGCGGGTGGGCCGGCTGGGGCTGACCCGCGACTTCGCGTCGCTGTCGAAGCAGGCGGTGGCGGCCGTACTGGCGGCGATCCCGACGGCGCTGCTCGCGTGGCTGATGATCGAGCAGATGGGCTCCAGCTGGTTCGCCAGCCTCGTCCAGTTGCTCGTCTGCGGCGGGCTGCTCCTGGTCGGATACGTCGCGGCCGCCTTCGTCCTGCGGGTCGCCGAGGTGCGCGAGGTGGCCGCCACGGTCCGCGCCAAGATCGGCCGCTAGTCCCTCGGCGCGGAGCGTCCGCGGATCATGGAGTGCGGCCTGTGGATAACCGTGTGGACTCGTGGTGGATTGCGGTGGATTGGATGTTGATAACCGGGGGTTTCGTTGTGGAAAACAGCTGTGAATAACCAGCACTAAAGCCGTTGACCAGCATGGACTCCGTCGATGAACATCCACAGGCTGTGCGTTCGGGGGGTGTGGACAACGGTTTGACGTTCCGCTCGCCGTACGCGGATGATTTGCTTTTGCCCGGATTTTCCGCCTACCGTATGGCCGAGACCGCCGAACGGATGCCACGCGCTGGCGGATCGTCCGACCCGAATCGTTAGGTTCCGGCGTGACACGGCCCGGTAGGGTCTTGATGGGGCGGGGACTGCGTCACGGATGCGTTGACGCGCCGTCACCAGCCGAGCGTGCGCCGCGATTCTGAGCTATCTTCGCCCAGACGCCGGCGACGCCGGGAGGCAACGGAGGAGGTTGGGTGACCACCCACGTCGGCGGAGGGCAGGACGCCAAGCCTGGGGCCACCCCGGCTATGTCCGGCCTGAGCACCGGCGAGGAGCCCCGACTGCTGGCCGGACGCTACCGGCTGGACGAGCAGATCAACACCGACGCGGCCGGCCGCCAGATCTGGCGCGGTGTCGACGTCGTCCTGCGCCGCCAGGTCGCGCTGGTCATCCGTACCCCCGGCGGCGAGGCCGCGGCCGGCATGATCACGGCCGCCGTCGCGGTCAGCCGCGTGGTCCACCCGCACCTGGCCGGCGTCTACGACGCGGTCGACGAGGGCGACCAGGCCTACGTGGTGCGCGAGTGGGTGCCGGGCGTGTCACTGCGCGACATCGTCGCCGACGCGACGCTGGGCCCCGAGCACGCCACCATGGTCGCGCACGCGGTCGCCGAGGCCGTCTCGGCGCTGCACGCGGCCGGCATCGTGCACGGCAACATCCACCCGGGCACGGTCCTCGTCGCCGACGACGGTCGGGTGGTGCTCGCCGACACGCGGGCCGACGCGGCCGCCACGGCCGACCACGACGTGCGCTGCGTGGGCGGCATCCTCTACTTCTCGCTGACCGGCCACTGGCCGCTGCCGGAGGGCGGCGGCGGCCTGCCCGGCGCGGTGCGCGACACCGCCGGACGGCCCATGCCGCTGCAGCAGGTCCGCGCCGGGATCCCCCGCCCGCTCGACGCGACGGCGACCGAGCTGCTGGACCTGGACCTTCCGGCGCCGCCGGCTGCGGCGCTCGCCGCCGACCTGGCCCGGATGGTCAGCCAGGGCCCCGATCACTACGACGACAGCGGACCGATCGGTTTCCACACCGACCCGGGCCCCGAGCCGCGCCGCCGCTCCGGCAGCAAGCTGCTGATCGGGGTCACCGTCCTGGTCCTCATCGCGGCCGTCGGCATCTTCGTAGGCAACAGCCTGTTCAGCTCCTCGTCCGACCCGGAGACCACCCCGACGGTGGTCCAGCCGACCGAGGAGGCGCCGGCGGAGCCCACCGGACGCACGATCCCGCTGCGCTCCGACATCGTCCGGGTCGTGGACCCCAAGGGCAACCGCTCGGAGGTACGCGGCGTCGAGCTCGCCATCGACGGCGACCGGTCGACCGGCTGGGAGACCGAGCACTACACGCGCGCGGACTTCGGCGGGCTCAAGCCGGGCATGGGTATCCTGATCAACCTCGGTACGCCCACGAAGATCCGCGACGTCGAGGTGATCCTCAGCTCGGGCGGTGTCACCACGGCGCTGCTGGCCGGGCCCAGCGACCCCGGCAACAACGGGGCGGGCGACCTGCAGATCGCCAACTTCGACAAGCGCGGCTCGCAGTTCAAGACCGTGGGGCAGATCCAGGAGGACACCAGCGGTTCGCGGGTCGTCTTCCCCGTCGACCAGGAGACACAGGTCCTGGTCGTGTGGATTTCGAAGATGCCCCCGGACGGCAACGGCAAGTTCCAGGTCGCGATCCAAGAGATCACCGTCACCGGCGAGTGAACCTGGCCGCGTCCCGATAGGGTGCGTTCCGTGACCGATCCCCGCACCGACGACGCGCTCATGCGCGCCCACGTGTCCGGGGACCGGCAGGCCTTCGCAGAACTCGTCCGCCGCCACCGTGACCGGCTCTGGGCGGTGGCCATGCGTACGCTCGCCGACCGCGAGGAGGCCGCCGACGCGGTGCAGGACGCGCTGCTCGCCGCCTACCGCGCCGCGGAGCGCTTCCGCGGCGACTCGGCGGTCACCACGTGGCTGCACCGCATCGTCGTCAACGCGTGCCTCGACCGGCTGCGCCGCAGGCAGGCCCGGCCGACCGTACCGCTGCCCGAGCCGGACTCGCCCGCGCTGGTGCCGCGCGCCACCACCCTGCCCGACGTCGCGACCGAGCTGACCGTACGCGACGCGCTGCGCGCGCTGCCCGACGACCAGCGGGTCGTGCTGGTGCTCGTCGACATGGAGGGCTTCCCCGTCGCCGAGGTCGCCGCCATGCTCGGCATCGCCGAAGGCACCGTGAAGAGCCGGTGTGCCCGCGGCCGGGCCCGGCTGGCCGTCGCGCTCGGCCACCTGCGGGTGGCAGATCACAAGCCGCCGCGCGGACCGTCGGGGAACCGTGCGGCGCCCGCCGCCGTCGGAACTGAACAGGGCAGCGACGACGCGGAGGGAGGTGCCCCATGACCTTCAGCGAGGACGATCTGGACCGGCTGGCCGACTACACGGCCGGGGTGCTCGACCCTGCCGAGGAGGCCGAGGTGGCCGCCCTGGTCGCCGTCGACCCCGCGTGGTCGACCGCGTACGAGCAGCTCGTCGCCGCCGACGCGGTCGTCGCCACCCGGTTGCGCGAGGACGTTGGGGACGAGGCGATGCCGGCCGACATCGTCGCCCGGCTCGACGCCGCCCTTCAGGTCGAGAGCGTGGCGGGCGCTGTCCCCCGTACGCCCGTGTCGTTGGCGCAGGCACGGCGGCGCCGGCAGCGGCGCGCGGGCCTGGTGGCCGTCGGCGCCCTCGCCGCTGCGCTCGTGGCGGTCGTCGGCGGCAACATGGTGACCGGGAACCTGGCGTCGCCGAGCAGTACGACGGCCGACAGGGCGCCCGCCAACCCCGAGGCGGCCGCGTCCGGGGAGCTGCGCGAACACGCTGAGGCTGCCGCGCCACCGTCGGTGCAGACCTACCGTACGGACGACCTGCCGGCGGTGCCGGTCTCGGGCAGCGACACGGACTACACGTGGGCGACCCTGCCGCTGGCCGCCGTGGCGGACGCCGCCAAGGCCACCGACGACACGGCCATGGCGTCCGTTCCCGTGCCGCGCGAACTCGCCGCCCTCGCCGTGCCCGCGACGCTGCGCGGCTGCCTGGACGCCGTCGGCACGGTGATCGGTGGAAGTCCCACACGCGCGGAGTTCGCGGCCTACGAGGGCACGCCCGCGCTCGTGGTGGTCGTCACACGTCCGGGCGGACAGACCGTCGCGGCCGTCGGCGGCGCCTGTGGCGTGGGCAACGCGGACCTGCGCGGACGCCACGACCTGCCCTGATCGGGTGATAGGCGGCCGCGCCGGGGGCGTGATGCGGGCCGCGTCGGGGAATCTCCGGTCCGTACCATGACGTTGCGTCGAGTGCCGGGTGGTGTCGCTTCGGCGGTGCGTGTGGCAACGTGATGCCCACGCCGAAATGGAGGAGCAGCGGTGGACGACGTCCGCAATGTGATCATCGTGGGGTCCGGCCCGTCCGGCTACACAGCGGCGGTCTACGCCGCGCGCGCCAACCTCAAGCCATTGGTGATCGAGGGCGTTCAGTCCGGCGGTGCACTGATGACCACCACTGAGGTGGAGAACTTCCCCGGCTTTCCCGACGCCGTGCTGGGCCCCGACCTCATGGACAACATGCGTAAGCAGGCCGAGCGCTTCGGCGCCGAACTGCTCACCGACGATGTCACGCGGGTGGAGCTGACCGGCGAGGTGAAGACGGTCTGGGTCGGCGAGACGGCCTACCGGGCCCACGCGGTCATCCTGGCCACCGGCTCGGCGTGGCGCCCACTGAACGTGCCGGGCGAGCAGGAACTGCTCGGCCACGGCGTCTCCTCGTGTGCGACCTGCGACGGCTTCTTCTTCCGCGGCCAGCACATCGCCGTGGTCGGCGGCGGCGACTCGGCGATGGAGGAGGCGACATTCCTCACCAAGTTCGCCGAGACCGTGACCATCATCCACCGGCGCGACGAGTTCCGGGCCAGCAAGATCATGGCCGAGCGGGCCCTCGCCAACCCGAAGATCAAGGTCGCGTGGAACAGCGTCGTCGAGGAGATCATCGGCAAGGACGGGGCGGTCGCCGGCGTGCGACTGCGCGATACGGTGACGGACGAGACCCGGGTCCTCGACGTGACCGGCGTGTTCGTGGCCATCGGCCACGACCCGCGCAGCGAGCTGTTCCGTGACCAGGTCGACCTGGACGAATCTGGATATGTCGTCGTTGATGCCCCCAGCACGCGGACGAACCTGACCGGCGTCTTCGCCGCCGGCGACCTCGTTGACCACACCTACCGCCAGGCCATCACGGCCGCTGGCACTGGCTGCGCCGCGGCGCTCGACGCTGAGCGCTACCTGGCCTCGATCATCGACTGAACCGAGAACTGACTTTCAACAAAGGGGATACGACATGGGCTCCGCCACCAAGGCAGTGACCGACGCCACGTTCACTTCCGACGTGCTGCAGTCGGACAAGCCCGTCCTGGTCGACTTCTGGGCAGAATGGTGCGCGCCCTGCCGCAAGGTCGCGCCGGTCCTCGCCGAGATCGCCGCCGAAATGGGCGACAAGGTGGAGATCGTGAACCTCAACATCGACGAGAACCCGGAGACCGCGATGGCGTACCGCGTCATGTCGGTCCCCACGCTCACGATCTTCAAGGGCGGCCAGCCGGTCCAGTCGGTCACCGGTGCCCGCCCCAAGGGCGACCTCGTCCGCCTCATCGAATCCGCGATCTGATCGCGCGAGACCTGCCCGGAGCGCCCCACGCCCCACGGGGGGCGCTCCCTTTTGGTGGTACGCGGTACGCTCCGGTGCATTTGGTGTACGCGACACCTCATGGCCGGCTTCGGTCCGGAAGCCCTCCGAAAGAGATGGTCCTATGCGAGTGATCCGGCGAGCCGACCGTGGCGCGGCTGTCGTGGAGATCCGGGCGATCCTTGCCGGCCAGGGCCTCCTCCCGCCGTCCGAGAACGGCGGCTCCTTCTCCGACGCCGTCTTCGACGACGCCATCGAACGCGCGGTCCGGGCGTTCCAGCAGAGCCGGGGCCTGACCGCCGACGGCGAGGTGAACGAGGAGACCTGGCGCGCGTTGGACGCCGCGCGCTGGCAGCTCGGCTCGCGCGTCCTGTCGTACTCCCGGCCCGAGCCCATGTTCGGCGACGACGTCCGCCAGTTGCAGGAGCGGCTGCTCGAACTCGGCTACAACCTCGGCCGCGCCGACGGCATCTTCGGGCCGGCCACCTCGGCCGCCCTGGCCCGGTTCCAGCGTGAGGTCGGCCTCGTCCCCGACGGGTCCTGCGGGCCGCAGACCATGAACGCGCTGCGCCGCCTCGGCCGCAAGGTGACCGGCGGCCGCCCCAACCTGCTGCGCGAAACCGAGCGCTTCCGCGCCGCCGGGCCGGCCCTGGTCGACAAGCGCATCGTCATCGACCCCGGCCACGGCGGCGCCGACCCCGGCATCACGGTCGTCGACGGGACCCTCCGCTGGACCGAGGCCGACCTGGTCTACGACCTCGCGGCCCGGCTGGAGGGCCGGCTCGCCGCCGCCGGCATGCGGGTCAACCTGACCCGCGGGCCGAGCCCCCGCGAGCCGTTCACCGACCTCGACCGGGCGGCACTCGCCAACGAACTCGGCGCCGACCTGCTCATCTCGCTGCACCTCGACGGGCACCCCAACCCGTCGGCCAGCGGGGTGGCCGCCTACCACTACGGGCACTACGGCGACGGTGGCGTCTCCTCCACGCTCGGCGAACGGTTCGCCGGGCTGGTTCAGCGCGAGATCGTCATCCGTACCGGGCTGCGCGACTGCCACATCCACGCCAAGACGTGGGACCTGCTGCGCATCACCCGCATGCCGGCCGTACGGGTCGAGCCCGGGTACCTGACCTCGCCCTCCGATCGGGAACGCCTCATCGACCCAAGGTTCCGCGACCGCGTCGTCGAGGCGATCGTGGCCGCGGTGCAACGGATGTACCTGCCCATCGAGGCGGACGTGCCCACCGGGTCGATCGACGTCAGCGACCTGCGGGCGACGGTCGGCCAGTCGCGCTAGGGCTGGTGGTTTCGCCGCAGGCTCTGTTTCCGTCGCTGGCGCTGTCTGGGAACGCCGGCTCTTTCTGGCGGCGTCGCTCGATCTTCGGTTGCTTCTCGGCGTCGGCTACTTCTTCGGCGTCGCCGACAGCATGGACCGGGTGGCCGGCCGGAGGATGGCCTCCGGGTGCATGGAGTTGAGCAGCTTCTCCAGCGCGTACTCCACGTCGGACTTCCACGACAGCGCCGTCCGCAACTCCAGCCGTACGCGCGGGAAGCGCGGGTGCGGGCGTACGGTCTTGAAGCCCACGGCGAGGAAGAAGTCGGCGGGCGCCAGGCAGCCCGAGGGCTCGTCCACGTCGTCGCCGTACTTCGCGTCGCCGAACGCCTCGATCGCCTTGATGCCGCGCTTCGTGACGTCGCGCGCGACCCCCTGGATGAGCATGCGGCCCAGCCCGCCGCCCCCGAACGGCTGCACAACGTTCGCGGTCATCAGTAGCACGGCGTCCTGCGAGATCGGGCTCGTGGGAAACGCCATGGACCGGGGCACGTACGCCGGCGGCGCGTAGAGCGCGAACCCCGCCGGCATGCCGTCGGCGTAGATGAGCTTGCCGCACGACCCCCACTCCAGCAGCGTCTGCGAGACCCACGCCTCCTTCTCCAGACCGGGGTCGCCGGAGGCGCACGCGCGGTCGGCCGCGACGGGGTCAAGCTCCCAGTACACGCACTGACGGCACCGACGGGGCAGATCGTCCAGCGTGTCCAGAGTGAGGTTAACGAGCCTACGCGACATCGAGACACCTCTCGCCACACACAGCAGGGCGCATGCCGCCTCCTCGCCAACCTCTGCGATCGTACGCTGAACGCGCGCTGTACGGGAGCGGTCAGACCCCTTCTTCCCAGCCTTCGTCATCATCGAGGGGCACCCCGAACGCCGAACGTGAGCCCGACTTCTGAATGACGGTCGGATCGACGTCCGCGTCATCCCCGGCGTCCATCGCCGCACTCGCCGCCACGCTCGCGTTCGCGTTTGCCGCACCGGCGTTGGAGGCGCTCGTCCCCGCTGCGCTGCCCGCGCCGGCTGGGTTTGCGTGTCGGGAGTCGCTCTGTTCGTCATCGGTGGGCCCGCGGCCGCTGGTTTGGCCTCCGCCGGTCTCGTCGGCGCCGAGGGTGGACGGCGCCTTCCAGTCGATACGCGGCGGCTCCGCCAGGGGTCGACCGCCGAACTCGGCGAGCCAGGCCGCCACGAGCGCGCAGTTCTCGCGCCATTGCTCCTCGGGGATGGGCGGCAGGATGTCGTCCCACAGCGACAGGAAGGTGCCCCGCAGTTGCAGTCGACCGTACGGCCGCGCGAGGAACCAGAGGTGCAGGTGCGCCGAGCCGTCACCCCACCGGTTCACGTGCACCCGGGCGACCCCGTCGAGGGATCGCATCGCCCGTTCCAGCCGTACCGTCATGACGCCGAGTTCGGCGGCGAACAGGTTCGGCAGGTCGCCCAGATCCAGATGTGAGCGGGACTCGAGGATCAGCACCATCGGCAGCCCCGTGGGACGCTCCAGTGCCCGTACGCGCCAGCGGTCACTCACCCAGATGTACGCGTCCTCGGGCGCGGAACACGCGAGGCACGTCGCCGGATCCTCCCCGAGTCGGGGTGGCTCGGTCTCGACCGGCGGGTCGAGTTTGCGCAGTCTCAGGTCACCCTCGAAAGGGAAAGTCGGCCACTTGGTGAACTCGGGAAGGGCATCGGAGAGGTCGGCCACGAGCCCGACCCTAGCGGAGCCGGGCCACTGGGGGTACCCGTCATCCACAGGCGTGCGACGCCGTTGACACGTGCTTATGCGGCGACGAGGCCGTACCTGTGGACAACGGCTGTGGAGAACTTTCGAGCGTTGTTTCACGTGAAACATCGCGGCCGACAATTAGCGGTTGGTGGCCTGCCCCAGTCTCGGTGGACGACGCGACAGCCACGCCTTCGGTGAATCGGTGACGTCCGGTCTGCGCGGTGCCACAGCCGGCTGGTCGGTAGCCCGCGACACCGAGCGGTCGACTCAGCGTCCCTACGCGGGCCGCCGCATACACGACTGGTCGGCGCTGGACGCCGAGCTCGCCGACCGGTTCGCCGCACGACCGGCGCGATGGCAGACCGAGGGGACGGCGGTTCGGCGTGACGGTTCGGCGCGGATGGCCCGTAGGCTCGAAGCGCGGTCACCAAGGTGCGATCGGTAGGCGCGTACGGTCCGGGCGTCTTCAGCGGCCAGCCGCAAAGGGTGGACCGCCAACTCGGAGTAGCGCGTCGCTCAGGCGGCAACCCGCAGTCGACCCTCACGGCGGCCCGCACACGCGGTCGACGCGTCGGCGCGCTCTGCGGCCAGAGGATGTTCAATCGCCTTGCGGTTAGCGCACCGCGCTTGGGTACTCGGCGAAGATGACGACGAGTCGCTGACGAGTCGTGAGTAGCCCACGTCGAGTCCGACTCCGGCCCGGAGCCTCTTGCCGGCCCACAAGGTTTGTGCGTTCCGTGCGGACAGCGCGCCGCCCGTCGGGAGTGTCTGTCTGGCCGCCGCCCACGCGCCGGTCTCCACGAGTCGCCTTGCACACGCTGAGGTCTCCGGGCTTGGGCCAGAGCGTTGCGGTCTACGGGCCGCGGTCTACGGGCCGCATGTGACCGCGCCGGTGCTGCCGTTGCTGCCGCGTGCCGCCGTGCCGCCAGCTACCGCCCTAGCCCTTACCGGCGCTGCCGCCGCGTGCCGCTGCCGCTGCCGCTGCTGTGTGCCGCGTGCCGCTGCCGCTGCTGTGTGCCGCGTGC
>JAEZGP010000670.1 GCA_023437285.1 Actinomycetes bacterium
GGGGGGTGACCTGGGCGGGGCCGCCGCTGGCGGGGGCCGGCGAGACGGAACCCGCCGAGGGCGGGGACACGGGCTCCTCGCCCTCGAAGAAGTCCAGGAACGGCGAGTCGAGGTCGGGGCGCGCGCGGGCGCCCGTACTCCCGGATTTTCTGCCGTTGGCCGGCGGTGGCGGGACCGGCGCGGGGGCACCGAACACAGCGACGCGTCCGGTGCCGGCGCCCGTGACGGGGTCCACGCCGAGCAGGCCCGCGTCCAGGTCCTCGAGATCGTCTAGATCGTCATGTTGACGTGTCATATGACGTCCTCACGGACCCGGATGCGGCGGGCCACCAGGCGGGGGGACCGGACGTCGTCGGCGCCGGCCTTGGCGCCGCGCCAGTCGGTCAGGGCGGTGCGGATGACCGTCCGCGCGGGGCGGTCGGGGTCGACGTGACGCCAGATATATGAGGTGGTGACCATCGCGAGCGCGATCTCCCAGGCGGGGAACGGGTCGATGGTCTGGCTGAAGGCGTAGTGGACGAGCATGAAGAGCGGTACGAGCAGGATGAACAGCCCGTACTGCGCGTACGGCAGCTGGATCGGCAGGGTGTAGCCGGGCGGACCGAGGTAGACCAGCCTTGCCCGGTAGATGTCGTCGTCCGTCCGCAGCCGCATGGTGGCCTACTTGAACAGCAGCGAGACGAGACTCTCGCCGACGAAGAAGAGCGTCGCGGCACCCGCGATGAACGCGAGACCCACGATGGCGATAGCGGAACTCGTCAACACTCGTGACATTTCGCCCTTACCGGCCCGGCTCAGGAAGATCACGCCGAGGATGGCCAGCAGAATCGGAGTGATCTTCGTGGCCAGGAAGGTGAGTACGCCGTCGGTGTTGATTTCCTTCGGTTCCGGCGCAAATGGGACATTTATCAGCTCAGCGTAAGCGTGGATGCTCGCAGAGTAAGCGAGCTGGTCCCACGCCGCCTGGGCGAGTGTGGTGACAATCATGGTTAGACCTCCCCGGTGCATGTGCGCCCAGCCTCTCGGAAAATCTGCCCGAGTGGAACCAGGTGTCGCGTTCGTAATGCACCGATCCGCGTCGAAGGTGCCTGCACTACCCGCCCGCTGGACAGAATATTGCAGCGCGTGCCTCCCCGTCACGTATCAGCCTCGCCGCGAAGGTTAGCCAGCCCATGCGCGGCGGCCAAATGCCCAGGTGGCGCCCATTCGAACGGGTGTCCACGCAGCGGGATCGGACAATTTCTCAACGCGGACGAAACGGCACCTCCCGTGCCCAGTCGCGACCGGTCGACCCGTAACGTTCGTGTGGTGACTGTCCCGTTCAGCGCCGTCCCCCTCCGCCGCTCACGGTGTCCGGTCGTGTTGGGCGTACTCAACGTGACGCCGGACAGCTTCTCCGATGGTGGACGGTATGCGGATCTGGACGCCGCCGTCGCACATGGCGTGCGAATGCACACAGAAGGGGCAAGCTTCGTCGACGTAGGGGGCGAGTCCACCCGCCCGGGCGCCGAGCGCGTCGACGCCGCCACCGAGACCGCCCGTGTCCTGCCGGTGATCTCCGCCCTCACCGCCGCCGGGGTGCCCACGAGCATCGACACGACCCGGGCCGAGGTCGCCGCCGCCGCGCTCGCCGCCGGCGCGGCCGTCGTCAACGACGTGTCCGGTGGCCTCGCCGACCCGGACATGGCCCGCGTCGTCGCCGACGCCGGCTGCGGCTGGATCCTCATGCACTGGCGGGGACACTCGCGCACGATGCAGCAGCTCGCCGTGTACGACGACGTGGTCGCCGAGGTGCGCGACGAGCTGCGTCAGCGCGCCGACGCCGCGCTCGCCGCCGGGGTGGCGGCCGACCGCATCGTCCTCGACCCCGGCCTGGGCTTCGCCAAGACCGCCGAGCACAACTGGCGGCTCCAGGCCCACCTCGACGAGATCATCGGACTCGGGTACCCGGTGCTCGTCGGCGCCAGCCGCAAGTCCTACCTCGGCCGGCTGCTCGCCGACGCCGCCGGCGAGCCGCGGCCAGTCGATGAGCGGGAGGCCGCGACGGTCGCGGTCACCGTCCTCGCCGCCGTGGCCGGCGCGTGGGGGGTACGGGTGCACGACGTACGCGGGTCGGTCGACGCCCTCAAGGTGTGGCGCGCGACGGAGGACGCCACATGAGCGACCAGATCCGGTTGACTGGGCTTACGGCCCGTGGGCGGCACGGCGTCTACGACTTCGAGCGCGAGCAGGGGCAGGACTTCGTCGTCGACGTGGTGCTCGCCCTCGACCTCGGGCCGGCGGCCGCCTCCGACGACGTGGCCGACACGGTGCACTACGGCGAGCTGGCCGACCAGCTCGTGGAGATCATCACGGGGGAGCCGGTGAACCTGATCGAGACCCTGGCCGAGCGGCTCGCCGGCGCCTGCCTGGCCGACCCGCGCGTCGCGGCGGCCACCGTCACGGTCCACAAACCCCAGGCGCCCATCGCGCACGCCTTCGCCGACGTGGCGGTCACCCTCACCCGGGGCCGAGCCGCGTGAGCCGGGCGGTCCTGGCGCTGGGCAGCAACCTCGGCGACCGCGAACACCACCTCCACCAGGCCGTCGCGACCCTCGGCGAGCTGGTACGCGTCGTGTCCGGGGTGTACGAGACGCCGCCGTGGGGCGACCCCGACCAGCCGGCGTACCTCAACGCGGTCCTCATCGCCGAGGACGGCGACGACAACCCGCACGCCTGGCTGACCCGCGCGCGGGCGTGCGAGCGCGCGGCGGAGCGCCAGCGCGACCCCGAACGGCCGTACGGCCCCCGTACGCTCGATGTTGATGTCATCGCCGTGTGGGGCGGCGACGGACAGCCGGTGATCTCGGCCGACCCCGAGCTGATCCTGCCGCACCCCCGGGCCCACCTGCGGGCCTTCGTGCTGCGTCCGTGGCTGGACATCGAGCCGTTCGGCCTGCTGCCGGGGCACGGCTTCGTGTACGAACTGATCAATGAGCAGCCCGTCGCGGGCGACGTCGCCGGGCTGACGGCCCGACCGGATGTCTCGCTGGGGTAGCGTGCGAGCAATGAGTACGCGCGAGCCAGGCAAACCATCGTTCAATGCCGGGCGGCCCGACGGCTCGCCGCAGCCCTCGTTGCGCCCGACCAACCCCGGCACCCTCGTGGTCGCGGGGCTGGCGTCCGCGGCGCTGGCCTGGATCATCATCAACCGCTTCTACGGCGACGTGCCGAACCTCAACTGGCTACCCGGCGTGACCCTGGCGGCGCTCGCCGTCGTCGAGGCCGTGGCCGCGCGCAACACGAAGCTGCGCATCGATCGCAAGCCGGGCACGCCCCGGGTGGACCCGCTGCAGGTCGCCCGCTGGGTGGTGCTCGCCAAGGCCTCGTCGCTGGCCGGCGCGATCTTCGGCGGGGCGTACGGCGGAGTGGCGGTCTGGGCCATCGTCGAGCGCGGCACGCTGCGCGTCGCCGACCAGAACCTCGTGCCCGCCATCGCCGGTCTCGTCGGCGGGTTGGCCCTGCTCGCGGCCGCCTTGTGGCTGGAGCACTCGTGCCGCGTTCCGCCCTCGCCGGACGACGAAGAATCGACGCCCACCCCATAACGCCGCAGGGCTGTCGCACGTTGGCCTGGGGCGGTAGCGTGCGAGCCGAGCGAACCGGAGAGGCGTACATCATGTCGTTCGACGACGGAGCGCAGCAGCCATACCGGCCGGCGCCCGCGCTGCCGCTTGGCGTCCCCGTCAGCCCAGCCGAGAGCGACAACACCCTGGCCCTCCCCCGAAGGGTGCCACCCATGCCCCAGACTCCGAATCTCGACTACGTCTTCGACGACCCCGCAGAGGGCGAGCCCGGCCGTGACCGGCTGGTCGTGCACGTGCTGTGGGAGGTGCTGCTCGCGCTCGTCGCGGGCGGCCTGGCCTACCTGCTGCTGCGCGAGAATTCCTCGGCGTTCTCCGGCGACTCGCTGCGCGGGCTGCTCCTGCAGGGCAGCGTCCTCGGCGCGCTGGCGATCGGCAGCGCGGTGGCGCTGCGCGCCGGGGCGGTCAACCTGGCCGTCGGACCCATTGCGGCGACGGCCGGCCTCTACTTCGGCCAGCACGCCTCCGACGGCCCGGCGGGCTCGTTCGGCATCGCCATCGCGATCGGCGTCGCCGCCGGCGTGGTGATCGGCGTGGCCGTGGCCGGGCTGCACGTGCCCGCCTGGGCCGCGAGCCTCGCAGTCGGCCTGGGCCTGCTGGTCTGGATGGAGGCGCAGGAGACGGTCGGCTTCGTCAGCGCGTACAACCCCGGCTCGCACGCCGGCTACTGGTTCGGCGGGATCTGCGCGGCGAGCGTATTCGCGAGCCTGATCGGTCTCGTGCCGGCCGTGCGCCGGCTGGTCGGCCGGTTCCGGCCGGTCAGCGACCCCGCCGACCGGCGCGGGACCGTCGCCGGCCTGATCACCGTGCTGGCGTTGGCCGCGTCCAGTGGCCTGGCCGCCCTCGCCGGGGTCCTCACGGCGTCGAGCAGGGGCGCCGCCGGGCCGTCGGACGGCCTGCTGCTGACGGCCCTGGGCCTGGGCGTCGCCCTGCTGGGCGGCACGAGCGCCTTCGGCCGCCGGGGCGGCGTGTTCGGCACGGTGCTCGCCGTGGCCCTGGTGACGATAGGCATGGCGTACGCCCGCCTGATCGGCCTGGGGTGGAGCGAGGCGGCCTTCGCGGCGCTGGGCATCGGCGTGGGGCTGGTGGCCACCCGCCTGGTGGAGCGGTTCGGTCGACCCGACACCGCCGACGACTACACCGACACCGAGGACGTGTGGGCGACGAGCCCTGCGGCCCCGTCGGCCGCCGGCGGCACGTCGCCCGACCTGTGGTCGTCGCCGCCGTCGCAGACCTCGTGGTCGGCGCAGCCGAGCAGCCCGTGGGGCGGCACCGACGCGTGGGGCACGTCCACCCGTTAAAGATCGGCCCCGTGGGTATGGTGTGACCATGGCCGACGAAACCGAGCTCGCCGCCCTCCACGCGCTCTCCACTGAGGAGCTGCGCGAACGGGCGTTCGCCCTCGCGCGGGAGCGGCGCGACGTGAAGTTCTTCTGGTCGCTGTTCCAGCACCTGCCCACGGCCGACGACGCGGAGGCGCTCGACGGCTCGCCGTCGGCGATCGGCGGCACGATCGACGACGCTCTGGAGCTGTGGCGGCAGTTCACGGGCCACGGGCTGAAGGAAACCGAACCGTTGCTGCGGGCAAAATTCGTCGACTACCTGACGCAGCCCTCATCCGAATAGCCGATAGGCCTTTTTCCGGTCGGCCATGGGTACTTAGTGGCATGGCCATCTTCACGCGTGCCCGTACGGCCACAAGCTCGGGCACACTTGCGATCATCGTACTGGTGCTGGCCTTCGGTAATCAGGCATACACCGAATGGGCAGCACGTCATGCGCAGGGCGACACCGCGTGGGATCTTTTCCTACGTACGCTCGCCTGGCCGGCGTGGGCGTTCAGCGGCAAGGACGTGCTCGCGCACGACCTGCGGGCACTACTGCTGATCGTCTTCGTTGCGGCGATCATCGGCGCGGCCGCCAGTGGCGTGTCGGCAGGCGCCGCCGCGTTCTTTCTGGGCTGGTTCGCAGTGATTTTCGGGGCGGCGCTCGCCGCCATGCTCACCGCGTTCCTGACCAGGGACGCGTCGCTCTACAGTGCGATTCTGGCGGCGGCGAACGCCGCCGCCTACGGCCTCATCGTCGGCTGGATCGTGGGCATCGCGACCGCAGCCGGCCGCAAAGCGGCGGGATAGTTCCGCCGATCGTCACCAGCGGTGCCCCGGTCGCGGCGACGGGTCGGGGCACCACCTTCCAGCGCGGCTTCACATGACCGGCGCCCGTGAGTAACCTCTGACCCATGCCGGCCACCGTTTCGCAGCAGGACCAGCGCGGGGCGCGACCGCTCGTCATCGTGTTCTGGGCAGGCGTGGGCCTCGCCCCCCTCGCGGCACTGTTGTTCCTGGTCGGAGCCACGCGGATCGCCGGCGTCTTCGCCGTACTGACCATGGTCCTGATCGGACTGTCGATCACGCTGCGGCGCGACTCCGATTCGGTGCGCATCGAGCTGCAGGAGACCCTGCTCGGCGAGCTCGACCAGCTTCGCAACGACGTACGCGACGATATGGCCACCGCCGCCCGCAACACCCACCGGACGCTCACCGAGCGGATCAACGTGCTGACCGAGACGGTCGAGCGGGTCCGCAACCAGGCCGAGGGCATCGAGGCCGTGCGCGTCCAGTTGCAGCAGGTGCGGGCCCAGGTCGAGGAGTTGCAGACCCGCCCGGCCGCGCAGGTGAGCGGCGCCCCCCACCAGCGTCAGCCGGCCGCGCCGCCCGGCGCACCCGGCGTGGTGCGCACCGAGACGGTCGAGGTCACCCGCCGCACCATGACAGTCGAGGGCGAGGAACGCGGCACGGTCTACGGCTCGCGCGCCGCCGAGGAGCCCGTCAGCTCCGGGGCGCGCCGCGGCGGTGGTCGCCGCCGCGCGGCCGAGGACTCCTTCGACGACTGGGACGACGCCAGCCCGCGCTGGGGCGCCTCCGGCCACGGCGACCGCCCGCAGGACTGGGACGAGTCGCCGCAGTCGTGGCGGGCCGAGGAGTGGCATGAGCCCACGGG
>JAEZGP010000690.1 GCA_023437285.1 Actinomycetes bacterium
GGTCTGGGGGGCGCGTAGTTTTTTATTAGAGACCGGCACGGCCGGGGGCGCGGCCGACCGCTGCCCGGGTGCGGCGGGCCGGACCGTCAGCACCGCCACCGGCGCTGCCACGGCAACGGCGAGGCCCAGCGCCAGCGCCATCCGCAACGAGGGGCGACGCGGTAACCGACTGATCCAACGCATCGTGGGCGTACCTCAAGAGGTGGCGACGACCGGGCACGGGCACCCTAGCGTCGGATTGTTACGCCCCGCCCCGCCGGTTGTGATCGACTTGAGTCTAGTCCGCGCGGCATACCGGACCGCCCCGGCGAATCGCGGCGATCCGCCGGGTCGCCCGGCTGTTCTTCAGGGGATGCCGATGGCGTTCTTCGCCCGGGCCACCGTGGCGGCGGCCCGCTCGCGCGCCGCCGCCGCCCCCGTTCGGCGTACCTCATCGAGGTAGCCCTGGTCGGCCATCAACGCCTCGTAGCGTGCCCGCAGCGGCCGCAGCGTCTCCACGACGGCCTCGGTGACCTCCCCCTTGAGCGCGCGGTACGAGTCGAGTCCGGCGGCGAGCCCGGCCGGCGTGGTGCCCGGTCGCAGGGCGGCGAGGATCTCCAGCAGGTTCGCCGCGCCGGGCCGGCGGTCGGGGTCGTAGACCACGTCCGGGGCGGGATCGGTCACCGCCCGGGCGATCTTTCGGGCGGTCACGTCGACGGGGTCGAGCAGGAAGATCACGCCGCTGTCGTTGATCGTCGTCTTGCCCATCTTCGCCGTCGGGTCACTGAGGTCCATGACCCGCGCGGCCACGTCGGGCGTCACCCCGCGCGGCACCACGAACGTACGGCCGTAGCGCGTGTTGAACCGGTTGGCCACGTCGCGGGCCAGCTCAAGGTGCTGGGTCTGGTCCTCGCCGACGGGCACCTCGTCGGCGTCGTGCAGCAGGATGTCGGCCGCCATGAGCACCGGATAGGTGAGCAGCGACAATCGCACGGAGGCGTTGCCCCGCGACTTCTCCCTGAACTGGATCATGCGAGCCGCCTCGCCGTAGCCGGTCGCGCACTCCAGGAGGTAATGCAGCTCGGCGTGCTCGGGTACGTCCGATTGCAGGTAACAGGTGCTCCGCTCGGTGTCGACGCCGGCGGCGAGGAGGGTGGCCAGCATCTGCGTGGTCTGTTGCCGGAGCCGGGCCGGATCGTGCTCCACCGTGAGCGCGTGCAGATTGGCGATCATGACGATCGGCTCGTGGTCGCGCTGCGAGTCCACCATGGGCCGCACCGCGCCGAGATAGTTGCCCAGCTGCATGCGTCCGGTGGGTTTGAAGCCGGACAGCCGCCGGGTCGTGGGCGGCGCGGCCTGGATTGTGATCATCGGGTACTCCGTTCGGCAGGGCCGCCCGAGCGGTCCGCCGTCCGGAAACGCGAAACGGCCGCCCGGTGGGGCGGCCGCGTGGTCGGTGAAAGGCTACGCGCGTCGGAAGGGCCGCCCGGTCGGGCGCCACCAGTTCGTCGTACGCAGCATGCGTCGACCGTAGCAGATCCAACGATGGACTGGCCCCCTCCCGGATCGAAACCGCGTCCTGCTGGCCCCTCCCGGCGGCGTGGCGCGCTGGTTTGCTGGTGGCACGGCAACCGGACGGGGGAGGAAGCGGCCATGCACCACTTCTCGCTGCGCCTGGCGCGCATGTTGAGGACGACCGAACTCGACGCGGTCCTCGGCCATGAGGACATGATCGTGCGGCCCGACCCGGGCGGCCCCGGAGCACGGATCTGGGTGCGGCGGGCGGCGCCGACGCCGCTCGACGCGATGCTGGCCGCCGTACGCGACCTCGACGTGCTGGGACTGCCGCCCGTCGGCGCGACCGATGAGGACCTCGTGACCATCGACGACATCGCCCACCGTACGAGGCGCTCGCGTACGGCCGTGCGGCTGTGGGCGGGCATCGCGCCGGGCCGCGGCCGGTTCCCCGAGCCGGCGGTCCCCGGGCCGCCCGCGGCGTGGCGGTGGACCGAGGTCGCGGAGTGGCTGCACCTGTGGCTGGGGCTGGCACCCGCCGGGTACGAGCCGGTCCTGTCGGCTGTGGACCTCGCGCTGCGGCTGCGTGCGCTCGCCCCTCGGATAAGCCGCATGGCCGCCGTCCGCGGCCTCGTGCCGGGTGGTGGCGAGTCATGAAGATCGCACCTGTGGCGTCGGGGACCCGAGGCGCCGCGATACACCGTAGGCTCGCGTAATGGCGAGCCTGACCCAGGACGAGGCGGCCGCGCGGGCCCACCTGCTCCGCGTCCGGTCGTACCACGTAGATCTTGATCTGAGCGATGCGGTTACCAGCGACACGTTCACGTCGACGACCACGGTCCAGTTCACCTGCACGGCCCCCGGGCAGGACACCTTCATCGAGATCAAGCCGGCGACGCTGCACGAGATCGTGCTCAACGGCGTGGCGCTCGACCCGGCCAGCCTGGTCGACAACCGCCTCCCCCTGCCGGAACTCGCCGCCGACAACACCCTCGTGGCGCGCGCGACCATGCGCTACTCGCGTACGGGGGAGGGCCTGCACCGCTTCGCCGACCCGGCCGACGACGAGGTGTACCTCGCCGCCCAGTCCGGCCTGGACGAAGCCCAACGGATCTTCGCGTGTTTCGACCAGCCCGACCTCAAGGCGTCGCTCGCCTTCACCGTCACCGCGCCGGCCGGTTGGGTGGTCGCGGCCAACGGGTCCGGCCGCCGGGTGGACGACACGCGGTGGGAGTTCACCCCCCCCCGCCCGCTGCCGACGTACCTGGCCTGCCTGATCGCCGGCCCGTACCACGTGCGCACCGACGAGCACGACGGCATCCCGCTCGGGCTGTACTGCCGGCGCTCGCTCGCTGAGCACCTCGACAAGGACGCCGAGGAGCTGTTCGACCTCACCCGCCGGTGCCTCGACCGCTTCCACGAGCTGTTCGGCATCCGGTACCCGTTCGGCAAGTACGACCAGGCGTTCGTCCCCGAGTTCAACTGGGGCGCGATGGAGAACGCCGGCCTGGTGACCTTCCGCGACGAGTACATCTTCCGGGCCGCCGTGACCGACTTCGAGCGGCAGACCCGGGCGATGATCATCGCGCACGAGATGGCGCACATGTGGTTCGGCGACCTGGTCACCATGCGCTGGTGGGACGACCTGTGGCTCAACGAGTCCTTTGCGGAGTACCTGGGCTACCGGGTCGCCGCCGAGGCCACCCCGTACACGGGGGCGTGGGTGAGCTTCGCGCTGGGCCGCAAGGAGTGGGGCTATCGCGCCGACCAGCGCGCCTCCACACACCCCATCGCACCCGAACACGTCGCGGACACCGAGCACGCGCTCATGAACTTCGACGGCATCTCGTACGCCAAGGGCGCGTCCGTGCTGCGCCAGCTCGTGGCCTGGCTCGGCGACGACGCGTTCTTCGCCGGACTGCGCGATCACTTCCAGGCCCACGCGTACGGCAACGCGACCCTGGCCGACCTGCTCGCCGCACTGTCCGCGAGTACCGGCCGCGAACTGGACGGATGGGCCCAGGTGTGGCTGCGCGAGGCGCAGGTCAACACCCTGCGGCCCGTCGTCGAGATCGGCCCGGACGGCCGGTACGCCTCCGTGGTCGTGGAGCAGACCGCACCCGACTCGCACCCGACCCTGCGGCCGCACCGCATCGGCATCGGCGTGTACGCGGTGGCCGTCGACGAGGACGACCCGGACTCGGGACGCGCGTCCGGCGCGGTGGTGCTGCGCGACCGTTACGAGATCGACCTGGACCCGGCGGTCGACGGCGGCCGGACGCCCGTGCCCGCCCTGACCGGCGTCGCCCCCGGCGACCTGCTGCTGCTCAACGACGGCGATCTGACCTTCGCCAAGGTGCGCTTCGACGCGGCGAGCACCGCGGCGCTGGCCTGGGTGCTGCCGTGCCTGGTCGACCCGCTGGCGCGGGCCCTCGCGTGGGGCGCGGCCACCGACTCCGTCCGAGACGCGCACCTGCGTCCGGGCGACTTCGTCACGCTCGCCGCGGCGGGCCTGCGCGCCGAGAGCGACGTCACGATCTTCCGGGACGTGGTGGCGTTCGCCGCCGGGGACGTGGCCCGCCGGTACGTCAACCCGAGTGCCCGGCCGGCCGCGCTCGCGGCCATCGCCGCCG
>JAEZGP010000766.1 GCA_023437285.1 Actinomycetes bacterium
GCGATCCTGACCGTCGTCTTCGCCATGACGCTCGGAGACTGTGCCCAAACCGGTGGCGGCGTGAACGTCTCCGCCAACTACGACATCACGTTCCCCGCCGAGTCCCCTTCGACGCCGTTTGAGGTCCGCAAGAAGTTGCCGTTCGAGGTACAGCTTCGCAAGACCGACCGGTTCACGCTGACGATCGGGCCCGAGGCGCAGGAGGTCTCGTCCTGGGCCGCGAACCTGTATGTCGCGGATGTGCCCCCCGTTGCCGAGGAGGAGGGACCCCTCCGCCGACCATGGGGCGCTTCATTGACATGCAACGATCTGTCACAAGATTCGATCGACGGTCCCAAATAGCGCCTACAGCTCCACGTGGTAATGACGAAGAAAGTTGTTTATGAAGCAGTTCGTCTCGGACGAAACCAAAGGTGGTTCTTGGTCCGCAGCCAACTTGACATGTCGCAATTCTTCAAGAGCATCCTCAAGACGGCCATCTACCGCATACATAACGGCCAAATACGGACGCTTATATTCGTCCACGCCCACCTGAATCAAATATTCGATGATGTCGGATAGCGTCGTATATGGCTGGACGAATGGCAGGCCAAACTCGGCGACGTCGGAACAAAAACGAGCTACCATTGGTTTGATATCGTCCTCACTCGACGCCAACCACCTTGTCTCCGGAAATTCAATCCCCCGCGCAGACAGCAGTTCAGATAACGTTGACCCAATTGCACCAGCAGCCGTTCCATACAACTCAAAAAATAGGCCGTACAACTGGCTTGCCAGATCGCTTCGGACGCTGACCGCAGGAGCGAGCCGGACCCTATCGCTGTCTGCGATGAGATTTGGGTAAAGGCTATAGACAATATCATTCGCCTTTACAAGGTCAAAGCGAATCTCCTCGCCGCCCGCAGATATCCTCCACTCCGTCGACAGTAAGCTGGATACTAGTTCGTACTTCACCGGGCGGCTGAGCCACAGATGGGACACGTCCACAGGTCAATCTCCACTTTAAAGACTAGTTTTCTTCCCTGCTGGATACCGAATGGACCTTCCAGCCTCGATGTATCAAGTACTGCACCGACCGTATGCAATTCACCGTAGCCCAATTCCTGGGCGAGACTAAGTTCGGAACCACGCCCAGTCTTAGCCTCGATAGCCACCAATCGACCACTAGGATGCCTAGCAACAAAGTCAGCGATGAAGACGTTACCGTCACTGTTAATAAAACGAACTTGCTCAACAATATTCGTGTAGCCCTGGCTTTTAAGTCGATCTTTGGACGCCAACTCACCTATACGCCCGTGGTTAACGTCGGGGTCGAGCGGACAGACTCCCACAGTACCACCCGAGTTGTGTACGAGAACAGCATCAGAGCCTGCGGCTACATGGTAGGTATGCACGCCCTCGACTGTCAGATCGAACCTGAGGGCAGGATTCTGGTAGTTAGCAGTGCGTTCGACAACGACGGTTCCACGACCGTTAAGTCCGAGCAGCATGCCATGCGTGAGTTTTGCGGCAGGATACCATTTTTGCTCATCGGCTGCCCAGAATAGGTGACCTTGTGTAGTCCGAATCGTGGACGTCGATTTGTCCTTGTGCCTAACGGTCAGGTCTGTAAGGTCGTTATCCCTATTGACATGCTTAGCCGCAACAATTCGTTCAGATTTTAGCCCCGTATCGGGGTCATAGGCCTGTACCTTGTCGCCCACTCGAACATCATTGATTGCCTTGGGAGCCCCAGATGCCATCAGAACACGAGTGTCTCCCGCGAAGCTATTTCTCTTTGTGGAACAACCCGCGACATATTCGAACTCCGAAAGCCGAAACACGCCAGATCTTGGTCCGGACCCAATTTTCGGTTTCTTTGGTTCGCGGGGATTGCTTTGCGCGGCCCCCAGTAGACCGGACATAACCTGAGCATCTTCGATTTGCTTTTCGAGCTCCTTCTTCTCGGCGTCAGATTTGCCGTACATCTGGCTCGCAAATGAGAGAATCGTCAGCGGCGCCGTGACCGCTGGCAAGCATCTCATTCACCTGGAAAACATCGTCGTCCATGAGTTCGTTTCAGCCGGGTTCGATCCCGCCTGCATCCGACGCAGGAGCGGAATTGAGCTACCCGGCTACTACCGGCCGGCGAAAAGGTGGGACATCGTCGTCCTGGACGGGGAAGTCCTGGTCGCCGCTATCGAGTTCAAATCGCAGGTGGGACCATCTTTCAGTAACAACATCAACAACCGTACGGAAGAGGCTATCGGCAGCGCGATCGATGTCTGGCGAGCGTATGAGGCGGGCACCTTCGGTGAGGTACGTCCCTGGCTCGGGTACTTCTTCCTGTTGGAGGAGGCACCCGGCTCGACGAGGCCCGTCAAGCTTCCGCCCACGGTGTTTCCGGTAGACGACGTCTTTGAAGGTTCGTCCTACAAGGACCGTTACCGAATTCTTTGCCAGCGTCTTGTCCGTGAGCGCCTGTATGACGCGGCCTGCTTTCTCACCGCGTCGGGTACGGGCGATGTAGTGATCGATGAGCCGTCGCGGGAGCTGAGCTTCGCCGCCTTCGCGGCGAAGATAGCTGGTCGGGCTACGGAGATCCATGCGCTCAGGTCGACGAGGCAGATCACACCGGCCGACTGGGGGCGCCGGCTGCCTCCAGGCCAGAGAAACCGTCCGCCGACAGCGGACGGCGCGCCGACTGCGACGTGAGCCCGACCGGTAGCCGGCGCTCAGGCTAGTCCGCGAGCTTGATCTTGTCGATGTCCGGTGCGCGGCCGTAGTCGTTGAACAGCTTCACCGAGTTGGTGCCTTTGGCGAGCCGGACGGTCGTGGTCACCGTGCCTGGCGTGGCCTTCCGGCAGCGCACCGTCGTGGTCTGGCCGTCGTTGACCGTCACGCGCAGGTCCCGGTCCCTGGCGGCCCGGTAGGTCACCGTCAGCGTGTAGTCGCCCGCCGCCGGGGCGGCGATGCCGTCGAACGTCACCCATCCCGAGCGCCACAGGAACCCGTCGATGAAGCCGGAGCCGAGCTGCCCGATGACCGCTCCGCCGGAGCAGGAGCAGGTGAGCCGCAGCGCGGTCCCGCCGAGCCGCGCGGACTCCGCCTCGACCGTCACCGCGAACGGCGCGGGTGCCGCGGTCCTCGTGGCGCCGGACGTCGTCGGCGCGGGTCGGGTCGTACGCGGGACCGCGCTCGTGGTCGGCGGCCGGGTCGGCTGGCCGGCGGTCGCGCGTACTCCCACGTGCGGCGGCGTGCTGGTCACGGCCATCGTGGGCAGGGCGGTGGTCGTCCCACGCAGCCGTGCCTGTCCGTCGTCCGGCCCCTCAGGACGGACAACCAGGAGTACGAGCGTGAGCGCGGCGACGACGGCCGCCCCGCCGGCGACGATGAGTCGCATCCGTTCGCCGGGGGTCCGCAGGCGCCACATGACGAACCGGGACATCCGTGTGAACCTAGCGGCCGTGCCCGTGCCCGCCGGTCCACCGTCGGGACC
>JAEZGP010000775.1 GCA_023437285.1 Actinomycetes bacterium
ACACCATCCGCCGCGCCGCCGCCAGCGCCGGCGCGATCGACCGGGCCGTCGACGCGGCCGGCGCCACCCGGCGGCTGGTGTCCATCCAGGGCATCGGCCCGTGGACGGCCGCCGAGACCGTACGGGTGGCGTTCGGCGACCCGGACGTGGTCACGGTCGGCGACTACCACCTGCCGAACCTGGTCAGCTGGGCCCTGGCGGGTGAGCCGCGCGGCACCGACGAGCGGATGCTGGAGCTGCTCGCGCCGTTCGCCGGCCATCGCGGCCGGGTGGTGACCCTGCTGGCCCTGGCCGGGCTCGGCGCGCCGAAGTTCGGCCCGCGCATGCCCATCAGGTCCTTCGCGCGGTTCTAAAGATGCGGACGGGTGGTTGAATCAGGTCGTGGTCCTGCCGATCAGTGCGCCGTTGGAGCCGATGCTCGCCACGAGCGTGCCCGAGCTGCCCACCGGCGCGGGAATGACGTACGAGCCGAAGTGGGACGGTTTCCGCTGCATCATCTTCCGCGACGGCGACGAGGTCGAACTCGCCAGCCGGGGCGGCAAGACGCTGACGCGGTACTTCCCCGACGTGGTCGAGCAGGTGCGCGCGCAGTTGCCGCCGCGGTGCGTGGTCGACGGCGAGATCGTCGTCGTGCTGCGCGAGCCCGGCGCCGAGCCGCGGCTGCACTTCGAGCTGCTGGGCCAGCGCATCCACCCCGCCGCGTCGCGGGTGAACATGCTCGCCGAGGCCACGCCGGCCTCGTTCATCGCGTTCGACCTGCTGGCGCTCGGCGACGAGCTGTTCACCGAGCAGCCGTACGCGCGCCGGCGCGCCGAGCTGGAAAAGGCGCTGTCGTCGCTGGTACCCCCAATGTATTTGACGGCGACCACCGCGGACGCCGACACCGCCCGACGGTGGTTCGACCTGTTCGAGGGCGCGGGCCTCGACGGGCTGATCGCCAAGCCGGCCGACATCACCTACGAGCCGGGCAAGCGGCGCATGTTCAAGGTCAAGCACTCCCGCACGGCCGACGTGGTGGTGGGCGGCTACCGGCTGCACAAGTCCGGTCCGGTGCTCGGGTCGATGCTGCTGGGCCTCTACGACGACGAGGGGCGCTTCCACCACGTCGGGGTGTGCGCCTCGTTCCCGGCGAAGCGACGCGCGGAACTGATCGACGAGCTGGCGCCCTACCGGGAGGGGGCCGAGGACGCTCACCCGTGGTTCGCCGGCGGGCAGGAGCTCGGCAACCGGGTCCCCGGCGGCACGCTGAGCCGCTGGTCGGGCAAGAAGGACCTGAGCTTCATCCCGCTGCGCCCCGAGCTGGTGATCGAGGTGGGGTACGACGCCATGGAGGGTGACCGGTTCCGCCACACCGCTCAGTTCAAGCGCTTCCGGCCGGACCGTACGCCAGAATCATGCACGTACGAACAACTGGACCGTCCGGTCCGGTTCAACGTCGACCGGGTGCTCGCCGGCCGGCCGGAGGCCGGGTAGTCCCGGACTGGAGGAGATCACGTGCGTCAGCGCCCCGCTGGGCCAGCCCTGCCGTCGCCCGCCCCCACCGGGCGGCTGCGGCGTCGGATGGCGACCTTCACGGCCGCCCTGCTGCTGGTCGGTGTTGTCACGACCGGCTGCGCCGGGCCCGACAGCCAGTGGGTAGCGCCCCGCGCCGCGGCGACCACCGGCACCGGCTCCGCCGCCCCGAACGCCGGGGCACCCACCTGGACCGACTGCGCCGACGTCGCCCGTCACCTGCTCAACGGCGTACCGCGTGGCATCACCTACCAGTGCGCCACCATCAAGGTGCCGCAGGACTGGACGGCCGACAACGGCGAGACGTTCGACATCGCCCTGCTGCGGGCGCGCTCGAGCCGCCAGACCGACCGCGTCGGCTCGCTGCTGATCAACCCGGGTGGCCCGGGCGGCTCCGGCGTCGACTACGCCGTGTACCTGTCGCAGCTGCCGCAGCTGAATTCCCGGTTCGACATCGTCGGCTTCGACCCGCGCGGCGTGGGCCGCTCCACCCAGGTCAAATGCATGACCGACGCGCAGCTCGACACGATCTTCGGCTTCGACCCCGACCCCACGGCCAAGGCCGAGTTCGACAAGTTCGTGGCCGTCAACCGGGAGGTCTCCGAGGCCTGCTCCACCAAGTACGGCGAGTCGCTGCGGCTGTTCTCCACCGTGCAGACCGCCCGCGACATGGACGCCGTGCGCAAGGCCGTCGGCGACGAGAAGACCACCTACCTGGGCTACTCGTACGGCACGCTGCTCGGCGCCGTCTACGCCCACCTGTTCCCCACCAACATCCGGGCCCTGGTGCTCGACGGCGCGATCGACCCGACCGAACAGTCCGAGACCCGTTCCGAGGGACAGGCCCGCGGCTTTGAGCGGGCGTTCGACAACTTCGCCCAGTGGTGTGCCCAGACCGCGGCGAGCTGCCCGGTGGCGCCCGACCCGCGCGCCGTGGTACAGGAGCAGCTGGCCGCCGCGCGTACCGCGCCGAAGGCCGGTGCCGGCGGCCGGCAGGCCACCCCGGGCTGGATCTTCACGGCGGTGGTGGCGTCGCTGTACGTCAAGGACGACTGGGAGAAGCTCGCCCGCGCCCTCGACGACCTGCGCGACGGCGACACGACCGGCATCTTCACCCTCGCCGACGGGTACGCCGAACGCGACCAGAACGGCCACTACACCAACCTGTTCGACGCGAACACGGCCGTCAACTGCAACGACTACGACACGTACCCGACGCTGGAGCGCATCCGCGCGCTGCAGTCGCAGTGGCGCAAGAAGTACCCGCTGTTCGGCGCGGGCCTGGCCATGGGCATGGTGAACTGCGCGGTGTGGCCGACCAAGCACGACCCGTACCCGGTCGGCGCCGCCAAGGGCGCCCCACCGATCCTGGTGGTGGGCACGAAGGGCGACCCGGCGACCCCGTACGAGCAGGCCCCGAAGCTGGCCAAGGTGCTGGGCACCGGCGTGCTGCTCACCTGGGACGGCGAGGGGCACACCGCCTACCCGCAGACCCTCTGCGTCACCCAGGCGGTCAACAACTACCTGATCAACCTCCGGGCCCCCACCGACGGCACGGTCTGCCCGGCGTAGCGACCGCTACGTGTCCGAGCGGGCCCGGCTGGGCTGCACGCGCTTGGGTTCGCCGGGCATCTTCGGGTAGTCCGGCGGGTACGGCAGGTCGCCCTCGCCGCTGCCGGCGTCGCGGTCGGCCCAGTCGAGCAGGGGCGTGATGTCGTGCGCCACGTCGTCGATCGCCGCGTGCGGGTCGCCGACCTTGGCCACCCGCTCGGGGACCGTACGCAGGTCGAAGTCGTCGGGCTCCACGTCGGGCAGCTCGTCCCAGGTCAGCGGCGTCGACACGGTCGCGCGGGCATTGGCGCGCAGCGAGTACGCGCACGCGATCGTGCGGTCGCGCGCCATCTGGTTGTAGTCGAGGAACACCCGCTGGCCCCGCTCCTCCTTCCACCACTTCGTGGTGACCAGGTCGGGGCGGCGACGTTCGATCTCCCGGGCCAGCGCGATGGCGGCCCGCCGGACCTCGACGAACGTCCACTCGGGTTTGATGCGTATATATATGTGTACGCCGCGGCCGCCCGATGTCTTCGGGTAGGCCACCCAGCCCAGCTCGTCGAGGACCGCGCGGGCGTGGCCCGCGACCGCGACCGCGTCGGCGAAGTCGGTGCCCGGCTGCGGGTCGAGATCGATGCGCAACTCGTCGGGACGGTCCACATCGGCGCGCCGCACCGGCCACGGGTGGAACACGATCGTGCCCATCTGCGCCGCCCACGCGACGTGCGCCAGGTCGACCGGGCACAGCTCGTCGGCCTTGCGGCCGCTGGGGAACGCGATGGTGGCCGTCTGCAGCCACGGCGGGACGCCGCGCTGCGGGACCCGCTTCTGGAAGAACGTCTCGCCGCCGATGCCCTCGGGGAACCGCTGCAGCGTGGTGGGTCGCTCGCGCAACGCGCGCAGGATCCCGTCGCCGACGGCGAGGTAGTAGTTGACCACGTCGAGCTTCGTGTAGCCGCGGTCCGGGAAATAGATCTTGTCAGGGCTGCTGATGCGCACGTCGCGGCCCGCGACCTGCACCTGCACTGCCGAGCCTGCGGCCATGCCCGAGACCCTACCCCGGCGGTCCGACACCCACGGCCCACCCGAGCCGTACGCACGATGTGGGCCGGCCCCACCGGGCTGGCCCACATCGGTCACGCGCGGCGACTACCGCCGGGCGTGACGCGCGCCGCGACGGTGTGCGGCGCGGCCGGCCATCGCCATCCCCGCTCCGGCCGCGACCAGCACGATCCCCGCCGCGGCGGCCAGCCCACCGGTGGACTCCCCCGTCACCGGCAGCATCCCGGTGCCCGGGGCCGCCTGCGGCGTCTCGCCCTTCACCGGCCGCACGACGACCGGCTTGCCCTGCGCCTCGACAGTGTCCGGCGTGGGGGTCGCCCCCGTGGTTGGCAGGTCGTCGCCCGGCGTGTCACCGCCGCTGCCGTTGCCCGGCCCGTAACCGCCGGAACCGGCGCCGGGGCCGTAGCCGCCACTGCCCGCACCGTTGCCCGGACCGTAGCCGCCGGACCCCGTACCCGGACCGTAGCCGCCGGAACCCGTCCCGGGACCGTAGCCACCGCCGGAACCCGCACCCGGGCCGTAGCCGCTGCCGCCGGGACCCGTCCCCGGGCCGCTGCCGCCGGGACCGCCCGGTCCCCGCGTGCCCTGACCGTAGCCGCCCGGGCCGCCCGCTCCGCCTGGGCCCTGTCA
>JAEZGP010000793.1 GCA_023437285.1 Actinomycetes bacterium
GCGGTAATCACGCGTCGGTGGCCGACGGCCCTCGACCACCGACGCGTGCGCCTTCACCGGGTGTCGCTGCCACCTCCCGTCGCCATCACGGCGGCGCGACCCGCCTCCAACCGCGCGACCGGCAGCCGGTACGGCGAGCAGGACACGTAGTCCAGCCCGGCCTCGTGGAAGAAGCCGACCGAGCGGGGGTCGCCGCCGTGCTCACCGCAGACGCCCACCGTGAGGTCGGATCGGGCCGCCCGGCCCTCCGCCGTCGCGATCCGCACCAGCCGGCCCACGCCGTAGGCGTCCAGCGACTCGAACGGCGACACCTCGAACACGCCCAGGTCCAGGTAGCGGGGGAAGAACGAGCCCTCCACGTCGTCGCGGGAGAAGCCCCACGTCATCTGCGTCAGGTCGTTCGTGCCGAAGGAGAAGAACCGCGCCGCGCCGGCGATCTCGCCGGCCGTCAGCGCCGCGCGCGGGGTCTCGATCATGGTGCCGATCGGGATGTCCGGCACGTCCGCCACCGTGGCCAGCACGTCGGCGATCTCCTGGCGGGCGATCTCCAGTTCCTGCACGGTGTCCACCAGCGGCACCATGATCTCCGGACGCGGGTGGCCGCCCGCGTGCACGCGTTCGGCCGCGGCCTCGGCCAACGCCCGCACCTGCATCGCGTACAGGCCGGGCACGACCAGGCCGAGGCGCACGCCGCGCAGGCCCAGCATCGGGTTCTGCTCGTGCATGCGGCGTACGGCCGAAAGCAGCACCGCGTCGTGACCGGGGTCCTCGCCGAGCGCGCGGGCCCGGGCCACCCGCGCGGTGACCTCGTCCAGCGCCGGCAGGAACTCGTGCAGCGGCGGGTCGAGCAGGCGGACCGTCACCGGCAGCCCGTCCATCGCGGTCAGGATCTCGAGGAAGTCCTGCCGCTGCAACGGCAACAGCTCCGCCAGCGCCGCGGTACGGGCCTCGTCGTCCTCGGCCAGGATCAGCCGCTCCACGAGGGCCCGGCGCTCGCCGAGGAACATGTGCTCGGTGCGGCACAGGCCGATGCCGCCCGCGCCGAACCGGCGGGCCCGCGCCGCGTCGGCCGGGGTGTCGGCGTTGGCGTGCACGCCGAGGCGGCGCACCGCGTCGGCGTGCGACATGATCCGGTGCACGGCCGCGACCAGCGGCTCGGCGTCCGGGGCGAGCTCGCCCTCGAAGTAGCGCACCACCGGCGAGGCGAGTACGGGCAGCGCACCCGCGTACACCCGGCCGGTCGTACCGTCGATGGAGATCGTGTCGCCCTGGCGGACCACCCGGCCGGCCACGGTGAACCGGCCACCGGCCGGGTCGACGTCGATGGCCTCGACCCCGCACACGCACGTCTTGCCCATGCCGCGCGCCACGACCGCCGCGTGCGACGTCTTGCCGCCCCGGCTGGTCAGGATGCCGGCCGCGGCGATCATGCCGGGCAGGTCGTCCGGGTTGGTCTCGCGCCGCACCAGGATCACCGGTTCGGTCGCGGCGGCCGCCGCCTCGGCCGTGAAGACGACCTTGCCGGTCGCGGCCCCCGGCGAGGCCGCGACCCCGACGGCGAGCGGCGCGGGGGCGTGCGCGACGTCGAACCGGGGAAACATCAGCTGGTCCAGCTGCGCCCCGCTGACCCGCCGCAGGGCCTCGTCAGCGTCGATGGTCCACTCGTCGACCAGTTGCATCGCGATGACGAACGCGGCCTCGGCGGTGCGCTTGCCCACCCGCGTCTGCAGCATCCACAGCGTGCCGCGTTCGATGGTGAACTCGATGTCACACAGGTCGCGGTAGTGGTGCTCCAGCCGCGACATGATGTCGGTCAGCTGCGCGAAGCACTCCGGCTGCAGCTCGGCGAGCCGCTGCAACGGGACCGTGTTGCGCACGCCCGCGACGACGTCCTCGCCCTGGGCGTTGGCCAGGTAGTCGCCGTAGACGCCCCGCGCGCCGGTCGCCGGGTCGCGGGTGAACGCCACCCCGGTGCCCGAGTCGGGGCCCAGGTTGCCGAACACCATGGCCTGCACGTTGACCGCCGTGCCGAGGTCGGCCGGAATGCGCTCCTGGCGGCGGTAGATGACGGCCCGCTCCGTGTTCCACGAGCTGAAGACCGCCTGGATCGCCCGCAACAGCTGGGCCATCGGGTCCTGCGGGAAGTCCTCCCCGGCGTACTCGGAAAAGATCTTCTTGTACGCCTCGACGAGCGTGCGCAGCTCGGCCGGCGACAGCTGGGTCTCGCTCGCCACCCCGGCGAGCTGGAGTTCGGCGTCGAGCGCCTCGTCGAAGGCGTCGGCGGGCACGCCGCAGACCGTGCGACCGAACATCTGGATGAGGCGCCGGTAGGAGTCCCAGGCGAACCGCTCGTCGCCGGTGTGGCGGGCCAGCCCCGCCACGGTGACGTCGGTGAGGCCGAGATCCAGCACCGTCTCCATCATGCCGGGCATGGAGAACCGGGCGCCCGAGCGTACGGACAGCAGCAGCGGGTCGTCCGGGTCGCCGAGGCGGCGCCCCATCGCGGCCTCCATGCGCCGCAGGTGTCCGGTGATCTCCGCGATGAGCGGCGCGGACAGCCGGGGGGTGGCCAGGTACTCCCGGCACGCCTCGGTGGTGATGGTGAAACCGGGGGGAACCGGTAGCCCCAGCCGGGTCATTTCGGCTAGATTGGCGCCCTTGCCGCCGAGCAGGTCGGCCAGGTTCCGGTTGCCTTCGGCAAAGTCGTAGACGCGTTTGGTCATCGTCGACCTCCCGTACAGTGGGCGCGGTCGCGCCCTTGTACCTGTGGTACGTCCCGGCCAGACGCGCCCGTAGGGCCGTCCGCCTCGCGCTCGTGGGGCCAACGACCCTGGCCGGTCCGGCCCGGTGCGAGGGACCCTTCGAACATGAGTCGAGACCTGTTGAGCCGCGCGAGTCACCTGCAATGGGCGGCGCACATGGCGCTGCGAGCCCCGTCGGTCTGGAACACCCAGCCCTGGCGGTGGCGGGTCCTGGACGACGCGGTCGAGCTGTGGGCTGACCGGGAGCGCCAGGTTGTCTCGATCGACCGTGACGGGTTGCTGCTCACCATGAGCTGCGGCGCGGCGCTGCACCACCTGCGCACCGCGCTGGCCGCCAGCGGCGACGAGGTGACCGTGGAGCGGTTGCCCGACCCGGCGGAACCCGACCTGCTCGCCCGGGTGCGGCTGCGCTGGCCGAGCGTGCCCGCCGAGGACGACGCGGAGTACGCCCGGTTCGCCGCCATCGCGCGCCGCCGCACCGACCGGCGGCCCTTCGCCGACGTGCCGGTCGACGCCGTCATGCTGCGCCGGCTGCGGGCCGCCGTCACCGCGGAGGGTACGCAGCTGACGTACCTCGACGCGGCGGGCGTCGACCTGCTGGCCCGGCTGAGCGAGGGTGCCGCCCTGGTGGAGGCCGGCGACGACCGGTACGTGACCGAGCTGGCGGGCTGGACGCACCGGCCGCGCCACTCTCACGACGGCCTGCCCGCGCGCAACGCCGACGGCGCGGCCGACCGGCTGGTGCCGGTACGCGAGTTCGTGCCGGACGCCGACCCCGAGCCCGGGTCGGTCCGCCTCGTGCTGGACCGCTGCGCCTCGTACGCGCTGTTGTGGGGCGAGGACGACGAGCCGACGTCGTGGCTGCGCGCCGGCGAGGCGCTGTCCGCCGCCCTGCTGGAGGCCACGGTGCTCGGCCTGGCCACGTCGCCGATGAGCAACGTGGTCGAGGTCGCCGCGCTGCGCTCGGCGCTGCGCGACGTGCTGCCCGGCCAGGGGTACCCGTACCTGGCGCTGCGCATCGGGTGGCCGGTCTCGGCCGACGACGCCGACGACCGTACCCGGCGCCTGGCCCCGAGCCGCCGCATCGACGTGGCGGAGTCCTAGCGCACGACCTGGCGTCTGCCCTGGGCAGATTTCCTTTGCCGAGGGCAGAACAGCCTGTCGCGGGCGGTGCGCCGCGACGATCGTCGTACCCATGAACACGCCACCTATCGGCACGCTGGACGACCAGCTGGCGGCCCGCCTGCTGCACCAGCGCATCATCGTCCTCGGCGCGGAGGTCGACGACCCCGTCGCCAACCGGCTCTGCGCGCAACTGCTGCTGCTGTCCGCCGAGGACCCGCGCAGCGACATCAGCCTCTACATCAACTCGCCGGGCGGCTCGGTCAGCGCCGGGCTGGCCATCTACGACACCATGCGGCTCATCCCCAACGACGTGAGCACCCTCGCGATGGGTTTCGCCGCGAGCATGGGTCAGTTCCTGCTCAGCGCCGGCACGCCCGGCAAGCGGTTCAGCCTGCCGCACGCGCAGATCCTCATGCACCAGGGCTCGGCCGGCTTCGGCGGCACGGCCGCCGACGTGGAGATCTACGCCCAGCAGTTGGAGCGGGTGGGTGAGCTGCTGCTGCGGCTCACGGCCGAGCAGACCGGCCAGTCGGTGGAGACGGTGGAACGCGACAGTCGCCGCGACCGGTGGTTCAGCGCGTCAGAAGCTTTGGAGTACGGCCTGATCGACCACATCGTCGAGACCGTCACCGACGTGCGCCCGACGCTCGTCCGCCAGATGGGGATCGCCGCATGAGCCAGTACCTGATCCCGACGGTGGTCGAGAAGACGCCGAACGGGGAGCGCGCCTACGACGTGTACTCCCGCCTGCTGTCCGAGCGGATCGTCTTCGTCGGTACGGAGATCGACGACGGCGTGGCGAACGTGGTCATGGCCCAACTGCTGTACCTGGAGTCCGCGAGCGAGCAGGAGATCGGCCTCTACATCAACTCGCCGGGCGGCTCGTTCAGCGCGCTGACGGCCATCTACGACACGATGCGCTTCATCCGCTGCGACGTGGCCACGATCTGCCTGGGCCAGGCGGCCACGGCGGCGGCCGTGCTGCTCGCGGCGGGTACGCCGGGCAAGCGCGCCGTGCTGCGCCACGCCCGGGTGACGCTGCACCAGCCGTCCAGCCAGGCCCGTGGCACCCTGCCCGACCTGGCCGTGCAGGCCAAGGAGGTGGCCAAGGTGCGCGCCGAGATGGAGGAGATCCTCGCCGAGCACACCGGCCACTCCGCCGCGAAGATCAAGGAGGACATCGACCGGAGCCGGACGTTCACGGCCGCGCAGGCCGTCGACTACGGTCTGGCCGACCACGTGATCACGCGGCGGACGGCGTCGTTCGCCCTGGCGCACGCAGCGTGACGGCGTGGGCGGCAACCGGGCTGCGCCGGTTGGGCCGCAACCGAGCATGACCGGTCGGCGCCGGGCGGGCCGCGACCGCGCGGCGCCGGTCGGGCCGGCCGATCAGGCCGCGAGGAGCAGGGCCCCGCCCGGACCGGGCAGCCGACCGGCGACCGGGGCGGAGATGTGGTGCTGCGGGGAGGTGGACACCAGCCGCAGGACCGGGGCGCGGTCGCGGGTCAGGTCGCGCCCCACCTCGGCGAGCACGTCCGCCAGCTCGACGCCCAGGGCGTCGCACACCGCGCCGAGCACCTCGGAGCTGGCCTCCTTGCGGCCGCGTTCCAGTTCGGACAGGTACGGCAGGGACACGCGGGCCTCGGCCGCCACGTCCGCCAGCGTGCGGGTCTGCGCGAGACGGCGGCGGCGCAGCACGGCCCCGAGCACGGTGCGCAACAACGGCCGGGGCCGTCGGTCGCGGTCTGCCACTTCCGACATGGCGCCACCATACCGACAAGCGCGCCGCTCGCCGTACCCCCGTGGGCAGGGTTTCGCCCGCAGCGTAAGCGGCCCGTACCGGTGGGTGCGCGGACCGCGGTAGCGGGGCGTAACAACCGGCTGCCTACACTGGCGCGACAACGTGTTGGGAACCCACCGAGTGCCAGGGAGAGCGGCGTGGCCGGGGTCGAGGAGAAGGCACCCGTCGGCATCGACGTGTCGGTGCCGCATTCGGCGCGCATCTACAACTTCTGGACCGGCGGCAAGGACAATTTCGCCGCCGACCGGGCGATGGCCCAGGCCATCGAGGGCGCGATCCCGAGCATCCGGGCCATGGCGATGGCCAACCGCGACTTCGTGCTCCGCGCGGTCGAGTACCTGGTCCGCGAGGCGGGCATCCGCCAGTTCATCGACATCGGCACGGGCATCCCGGCCAGCCCGAACGTGCACGAGGTCGCGCAGGCCGTCAAGCCCGACGCGCGCGTGGTCTACGTCGACAACGACCCGATCGTGCTCGCCCACGCGCGGGCCCTGCTGGTGAGCCACTCCGCGGGCTCGACCGCGTACATCGACGGCGACCTGCGCGACCCGGCGAGCATCCTCGACACCGCGCAGCTGCGTAACACCGTCGACCTCAGCGAGCCCGTCGCCCTGCTGCTCATCGCGGTGCTCATGCTGGTACGCGACGACGACGACCCGTTGGCGGCCGTACGGTCCATCATGGACAAACTGGCCCCGGGCAGCTACGTGGTCATCACCCACCCGACCGGCGATTTCGACCCGCCGGCGATGAAGACGGTCGTCGAGACCGCCACCTACGGCGGCATGACGTTCGTGGCCCGCTCCCGCGAGCAGGTGGAGGAGTACTTCGCGGGCTGGGAGTTCGTCGAGCCCGGCCTCGTGCCCGTGCTCGCGTGGCGCCCCGAGGACCGGCCGGACGACGAGCGCGCGGCCTACTACTGGGCGGGCGTGGCCCGCAAGCCCGACTGACCGCGCCGGTCACGCCGCCGGGGCCACCAGCCCGCTCTCGTACGCGAAGATGACCGCCTGCACGCGGTCGCGCAGCCCCAGCTTTGGCAGGATGCGCGCCACGTGCGTCTTCACCGTCGCCTCGCCGAGGTGCAGCTCGGCGGCCAGTTCCGCGTTGGACAGGCCGCGCGCCAACAGCACCAGGACCTCGCGCTCGCGCGCGGTCAGGGCGGACAGGCCGCCGAAATCCTCGCGTACCCGGGTGGGGGTGGCGAAACGGTCGATGAGGCGGCGGGTGATCGTGGGCGCCAGCAGCGCGTCGCCGTCTCGGGCCAGGCGCACCGCGTGCACGAGGTGGTCGGGCGTCACGTCCTTGAGCAGGAAGCCGCTCGCCCCGGCGCGCAGCGCCGCGTAGACGTACTCGTCCAGGTCGAACGTGGTGAGGATGATGACCCGGGTCGGCTCGCCGGCTGTGGTGGTCAGACCGGAGGCGAGCAGGCGGCGGGTCGCCTCGAGGCCGTCCATGACGGGCATCCGGATGTCCATGAGCACCACGTCGGGGCGCAGCCGACGCGCGGCCGACAGCGCGGCCTGCCCGTCGGGCGCCTCGCCGACGACCTCGATGCCGGCGGCACCGAGGATCATCGTGAAGCCGCTGCGGACCAACGCCTGATCGTCGGCCACGACGACGCGCAGGGTGTCTGTCACGTGGGGATCCTTGCTGTGAGGCGGAAGCCGCCGCCGAGCGTGCGGTGGGTCTGCAGGGTGCCGTTGTGCAGGCGGATGCGCTCGCCGAGACCGAGCAGGCCCCGCCCGGCGCCAGGGACGGGCGGATCGGCCGGCGCGGCCGCCGCGTTGCGGACCTCGACGACGAGATCCTCGCCGTCGAGGCGGAGGTCCACGTCGGTCGCCGCGCCGGGCGCGTAGCGCAACGCGTTGGTCAGGCCTTCCTGCACCACGCGGTACGCCGTGAGATCGACCGTCGGGGTCACCTCGACGCCGTCGTGTCGCAGCGTGACGGGCTGCCCGGCGGCGCGCACCGCGTCGACGAGCGTGTCGAGGTCGGCGAGGCCGGGCTGGGGGCGCAGCCGGTCGTCGGCGGGCGCCATGAGGCCGAGCAGTTGCCGCAGCTCCGCCATGGCCTCGCGGCCGCTCGACTCGATCGCGCCGAGGGCGCCCCGGGCCAGGTCCGGTCGCGTCCCGATCACCTTCCCGGCCGCGCCGGCCTGCACCACCATGACGCTGACGTGGTGGCTGACGACGTCGTGCAGTTCGCGGGCGATGCGCGCGCGTTCCTCGGCGATGGCGGCCCGGGCGGCGGCGGCCTGCTCCTTCTCC
>JAEZGP010000052.1 GCA_023437285.1 Actinomycetes bacterium
CCCGGCCCCAACCGCCCCGGGGCGGGGGGGGGCCCCCCCCCCCCCCTGACTCGTGTCAGCGAATCAGCCGTTGGTCAGCTTGTGGTAGTTGCGCTCCAGGTCGTCCAGGCCACCGCACATGAAGAACGCCTGCTCGGGCACGTGGTCGTACTCGCCCTCGGAGATCTTCTTGAACGCCTCGACGGTGTCCTTGACCGGCACGAAGGAGCCCTCGACGCCCGTGAAGACCTTCGCGGCGAAGGTGTTCTGGGACAGGAAGCGCTCGATGCGGCGGGCACGACCCACCGTGATCTTGTCTTCCTCGGAGAGCTCGTCCATGCCGAGGATCGCGATGATGTCCTGCAGGTCCTTGTACCGCTGCAGGATCCGCTTCACCTCGGAGGCGACCGTGTAGTGCTCGACGCCCACGTACTCGGGGGCGAGGATGCGCGACGAGGACGCCAGCGGGTCCACCGCCGGGTAGATGCCCTTGTCGGAGATCGACCGCTCCAGGTTCGTGGTGGCGTCGAGGTGGGTGAACGTGGTCGCCGGCGCCGGGTCGGTGTAGTCGTCCGCCGGCACGTAGATGGCCTGCATCGAGGTGATGGCCCGGCCACGCACCGAGGTGATGCGCTCCTGCAGCTCGCCCATCTCGTCGGCCAGCGTCGGCTGGTAACCCACGGCGCTCGGCATGCGGCCGAGCAGCGTGGACACCTCCGAACCCGCTTGGGTGAACCGGAAGATGTTGTCGATGAACAGCAGTACTTCCTGGTTCTGCACGTCGCGGAAGTACTCCGCCATGGTCAGCGCGGACAGCGCGACCCGCAGACGGGTGCCCGGCGGCTCGTCCATCTGCCCGTAGACCAGCGCGGTCTGGTTGATAACGCCGGTCTCGGTCATCTCGTGGATGAGGTCGTTGCCCTCACGGGTGCGCTCCCCCACGCCAGCGAACACCGAGGTGCCACCGAAGTTGTTGGCGACCCGGATGATCATCTCCTGGATGAGCACCGTCTTGCCCACGCCCGCGCCGCCGAACAGGCCGATCTTGCCGCCCTTGACGTACGGGGCGAGCAGGTCGAGCACCTTGATGCCGGTCTCCAGCATCTCGGTCTTCGGCTCCAGGTCGGCGAACGCCGGGGGCCGCCGGTGGATCGGCCACCGCTCGGTAACCTCGAGCTTCTCGCCCTCCTTGAGGTTGAGGCACTCACCGATCGCGTTGAACACGTGCGACTTGGTGATGTCGCCGACCGGCACCGAGATCGGGCCGCCCGTGTCGCGGACCTCCGCGCCACGCACCAGACCGTCGGTGGGCTGCATCGAGATCGCCCGGATCTGGTTGTCACCCAGGTGCTGGGCGACCTCCAGGGTCAGCGTCTTGGTGCCCTCGGAGAGGGTGACCTCGACGTGCAGGGCGTTGAAGATGTCCGGCATCGCGTCGCGGGGGAACTCGGCGTCGACGACCGGGCCGATGACCCGGACGACACGGCCGACGCCGGTCTTGGTGTCTACAGCTGCAGTCATCTCACACTTCACTTCCCGCGGCAGCGAGCGCGTTCGCCCCGCCGACAATCTCGCTGATCTCCTGGGTGATCGCGGCCTGGCGCGCGGAGTTCATCTCGCGCGTGTACTTCTTGATCAGTTCTTCCGCGTTGTCCGTGGCGCTCTTGCAGGCGCGGCGGCGGGCCGCCGACTCGCTCGCCGCCGAGTCCAGCAACGCCGCGTAGATGCGCGTGTTGATGTACTTCGGCAGGAGCGCGTCGAGCAGCACGTCCGGGTCCGGCTCGAACTCGTACGCCGGCAGCAGCGCGTGGTGCTCCGTGGACTCCGTCGTCTCGACCTGCAGCGGCGCGAGGAAGTTCGCCTGCGGCGTCTGCGTCATGAGCGAGCGGAACTGCGTGTGCACCACGTGCAGCTCGTCCACGCCCCAGATGCCGTCCTCGCCCGCGTGCGGGCCGCCGACGTCGTCAACGTCATCGGCACCCGCCACGAACGCCTTGATCAGCGTCTCGCCGATCTCGCGCGCGTTGGCGAACGTCGGCTGCTCGGAGAAGCCCGTCCAGCTGGCCTCGACCGGGCGGCTACGGAACCGGTAGTACGTGAGGCCCTTGCGGCCCACCACGTACAGCATGACCTGCTTGCCGTCCTCCCGGAGCCGGGCGATGAGCTGCTCGGCTGTGCGGATGGCGTTGGCGTTGTAGCCGCCGGCCAGGCCGCGGTCGCTCGTGATCACGAGTACGCCCGCCCGCCGTACGACCGGCCGCGCCACGAGCAGCGGGTGGTCGATGTTGGCGTTGCTCGCCAGGGCCGTGAGCACGTCGGTGATCGCGTACGCGTACGGCTGCGACGCGGCCACCCGCTCCTGGGCCTTGGCGATGCGGCTCGTCGCGACGAGCTCCTGCGCCTTGGTGATCTTCTTAGTGGACTTCACCGACCGGATCCGGCGGCGAAGGGCACCTACCTGGGCTGGCATGGCGTCACTTCTTCACGGGCACGACGCGCTTGACGGTCTCGCGACGCTCCGCGCCCTGCTCCATGGCCTCGGCCTCCGGCTCGTTGACGACGATCTTGCCGTCCTTGCCGAGGAACATCTGCTTGAAGTCGGCGATCGCGCCGTCGAGGGCGGTCACGATGTCGTCGTCCCACGTGTTGTCGGCGATGGCGTCCAGCGTGCTCTTGTGCGAGTGCCGCAGGTACTGCAGGAACTCCGTCTCGAAGCGGCGGACCTCGCCGACCGGGATGTCGTCGAGCTTGCCCTCGGTGCCGGCCCACACGGACACGACCTGCTCCTCGACCGGGTACGGCGAGTAGTTCGGCTGCTTGAGCAGCTCGACCAGGCGCGAACCGCGCTCCAGCTGGGCCCGGGAGGCCTTGTCCAGGTCGGAGGCGAAGGCCGAGAAGGCCTCCAGCTCACGGAACTGGGCCAGGTTGAGCCGCAGCGAACCCGCCACCTTCTTCATCGGCTTCACCTGGGCGGCACCGCCGACCCGCGAGACCGAGGTACCGACGTTGATCGCCGGCCGTACGCCCTGGTTGAACAGGTCGGACTCCAGGAAGATCTGGCCGTCGGTGATCGAGATGACGTTGGTCGGGATGAACGCCGAGATGTCGTTCGCCTTGGTCTCGATGATCGGCAGACCGGTCATCGAGCCGCCGCCCAGCTCGTCGGAGAGCTTGGCGCAGCGCTCCAGCAGACGCGAGTGCAGGTAGAAGACGTCACCCGGGTAGGCCTCGCGGCCCGGCGGGCGGCGCAGCAGCAGCGACACGGCGCGGTACGCCTCGGCCTGCTTGCTCAGGTCGTCGAAGACGATCAGGACGTGCTTGCCGCCGTACATCCAGTGCTGCCCGATGGACGAGCCGGTGTAGGGCGCGAGGTACTTGAAGCCGGCCGGGTCGGAGGCCGGGGAGGCGACGATGGTGGTGTACTCCATCGCGCCCGCCTCCTCCAGCGTCCCCTTGATGGAGGCGATGGTGGAGGCCTTCTGGCCGATCGCGACGTAGATGCAGCGGACCTGCTTCTTCGGGTCGCCGGAGCGCCAGTTCTCGCGCTGGTTGAGGATGGTGTCCAGGGCGACGGTGGTCTTGCCGGTCTTCCGGTCACCGATGATCAGCTGCCGCTGGCCCCGACCGATCGGGGTCATCGCGTCGACGGCCTTGATGCCGGTCTGGAGCGGCTCGTGCACCGGCTTGCGGCCGGTGATGCCCGGGGCCTGGATCTCCATGCGGCGCTGGGTGGCGCCGACGATGGGGCCCTTGCCGTCGAGCGGCTCGCCGAGGGCGTTCACGACGCGACCGAGCAGGGCGTCGCCGACCGGCATCGAGAGGATGCGCCCGG
>JAEZGP010000086.1 GCA_023437285.1 Actinomycetes bacterium
GGCCAGCACCACGTCGGGTTCGGCCCCCTCGTCGGTGGAGGCCCACGGCAGGATGCCGAGACCCCGGGTGCAGTGCACGATCGCCTCGTCCATGGTCATCAGGTCCAGCACCGGCTGCTTGCCGGCCCCCACGACGTTGACGTAGTCCCGCGACCGCAGGCAGTGGTCGGCCCCCGACAGCAGCGTGTTGGTGTCCGGCGGCAGGTACACCCGCACCACGGTGGACTTCTTGTTGACCACCACGTCGAGGAACCCGGGGTCCTGGTGGGTGAAGCCGTTGTGGTCCTGACGCCACACGTGCGAGCTGAGCAGGTAGTTCAGGGACGCCACCGGCCGGCGCCAGGGGATCTTGCGGGTGGTCTCCAGCCATTTGGCGTGCTGGTTGAACATCGAGTCCACGACGTGGATGAACGCCTCGTAGGAGGTGAGCAGCCCGTGGCGGCCGGTCAGCAGGTAGCCCTCCAGCCAGCCCTGGCAGGTGTGCTCCGACAGGATCTCCATCACCCGTCCGTGCGGGCCGAGGTGCTGGTCGACCGGTTCGATCTCGGCCCACCAGACCTTGTCGGTGGCCTCCAGGACCGCCCCGAGCCGGTTGGACTCGGTCTCGTCCGGTCCGACGATGCGGAAGTTGCGGTACTCCTCGTTGGCGATCATCACGTCGCGCAGCCATCCGCCGAGGACGCGCGTCGGTTCGGCCGGGGTCGCGCCGGGCTCGGGCACCTTCACCGCGTAGTTGCGGAAGTCGGGCAGCTCCAGGTCGCGGGGGAACCGGCCGCCGTTGGCGTGCGGGTTGGCGCCCATCCGCAGGTCGCCCTTGGGCAACCAGTCCACGACGACAGCCGTGGGCGTCCCCTCGGCGTCGAAGAGCTCCTGCGGACGGTACGACAGCATCCACGCCTCGAGGGCGGCGAGGTGCACGGCGTCGCCGCGCGCCGCGGACAGCGGCACCTGGTGCGCGCGCCACGTGCCCTCGACCGGCAGGCCGTCGACCTCCTTCGGGCCCGTCCAGCCCTTCGGGGTACGCAGGACGATCATCGGCCAGAGCGGGCGGTCCGTGACGCCCTCCTCGCGGGCCAGGCGCTGGATCTCGGCGATCTCGTCGAAGATGATGTCCAGGGTCGCCGCGAGCTGCTGGTGTACCGCCTCCGGTTCGTCGCCTTCGACCAGGTACGGCTTGTACCCGTACCCGGTGAACAGCGCGGACAGTTCGTCATCGCTGATCCGCGCGAGCACCGTGGGGTTTGCGATCTTGTACCCGTTGAGGTGGAGGATCGGCAGCACCGCCCCGTCGCCGGCCGGGTCGATGAACTTGTTCGAGTGCCAGGACGCGGCCAGCGGACCGGTCTCCGCCTCGCCGTCGCCGATCACGCACGCGACCACCAGGTCCGGGTTGTCCAGCGCGGCGCCGTAGGCGTGCGCGAGGGAGTACCCCAGTTCGCCGCCCTCGTGGATCGAGCCGGGCGTCTCCGGCGCCACGTGGCTCGGCACTCCGCCGGGGAACGAGAACTGCTTGAACAGGCGGGCCATGCCCACCTCGTCCAGGCTGATGTTCGGGTACACCTCGCTGTAGGTGCCCTCCAGCCACACGTTGGCGACCAGGCCCGGCCCGCCGTGACCCGGACCCGCCACGTAGATCATGTCCTGGCCGCGACGCGTGATGATCCGACTCAGGTGGGTGTAGAGCAGGTTGAGGCCCGGCGTGGTGCCCCAGTGGCCCAGCAGGCGCGGTTTGACGTCCTCCGGCCGGAGCGGCTCGCGCAGCAGCGGGTTGTCCATGAGGTAGATCTGGCCGACCGACAGGTAGTTGGCCGCCCGCCAGTGAGCGTCAATGTGCTCGAGTTCCTCCGCGCCCAGCGGCGTCCCGTATACGACCTCCACCGAGGCCTCCCTTCTGCATCCTTGAGCTCATCCTGGCGCTTCGTCCGATTTTCCGCTCGGGGCGGATGGCCCTTGAAATCCGGGTCGTGAGCCCTCTCCTCCGAGAGTCGTCCGCGATGGGGCGCCCCGGGCGCGTTTTGACCAATTCCTGTGGGGGCAAGAGCGGTGCGAGGGAGAGTGAGAGCCATGGCGATCGAGACACCTAAGCGGCCGAGCCCGCCGCCCGCCGCGCCGTCGGACGTGGGGCGGCCGGAGCCGTCCGTGGCTGAGCTGATCAAGCGGGCCACGGAGGACCTTTCCCGGCTGATCCGTGACGAACTGGCGCTGGCCAAGCTGGAACTGGCGGCCAAGGGCAAGCAGGCCGGCATGGGAGCGGGCATGCTCGGCGGAGGCGCGATGTTCGCGTTCTTCGGCGCAGGTGCCCTGGTGACGACGGCCATCCTGGGCCTGGCCACCGTGCTGGCCCCGTGGCTGGCGGCGTTGATCGTCGCCGTTGTGTTGCTGGTAGTCGCCGGCATTCTGGCCCTGGTCGGCAAGGCCCGGCTGCAACGGTCCGTGCCGCCGGTGCCGAAGGAGGCGATGGCCAGCGTGCAGGAGAGCATCGACCAGATCAAGGGGAGTGTGCGGCGATGACCACCGAGCCCCGCCCGCCCGCCGCCGTGGCGGCGGCCTCAGATGCTTTCCCCGCCGAGCGGGAC
>JAEZGP010000095.1 GCA_023437285.1 Actinomycetes bacterium
GCACCGCGCTCCCCCAGCTGTCCGGCGCGGACGCCCTGGCCGCGTGAGCGGCGCGGGCTGGCCACGACCGCTAGGCCGACCGGGGGCGGGGCACCCGGACGGACGCCCGCGCGTGCCCGGGTCGGGGTAGGAGCGCGACGACGAGGCCGAGCAGGAGGGCCGCGACGACCGCGTCGACCCAGTAGTGGTTGCCGGTGATGACCACGACGACCACCGTGATCACCGGGTGCAGCAGCCACGCCCAGCGCCACCGCGTGCCGGTCGCCGCGATGAGCGCGATGGCGACTCCGAGAGCCCAGCCCACGTGCAGCGACGGCATGGCCGCGTACTGGTTGGCGAGCGAGTCCGTGTCGGGGGCGCCGTACACGGACGGGCCGTAGAGGTGGCCGGTGTCGACCATGCCGACGCTGTTGAGCATGCGGGGCGGGGCCAGCGGCAGGAGCAGGTGCACCACCAGGCCGGCCGCGGTGAGCCAGGCCAGCATCCGCCGCGTCCACACGTAGTGGTCGGGCCGCCGGAGGTACATCCAGATGAGCACGAGGGCGGTGGCCGGGAAGTGGACGAACGCGTAATAGGAGTTGGCCGCGCGCACCAGGCCCACGTTCGGCAGGACGGCCTGCTGGATGGCGTACTCGCTGGGCAGGCGCAGCGTGCGCTCCAGGTGCCAGATGTCGCTGGCGTTGGCGAGCGCCTCGCCGACGTGCCCGTCGGCGACGACGCGCCCGATCTTGTACGCGATGAACAGGACCAGCACCAGGCCCACCTCGCGGGCCGCGCGCCGCCACGGACCGGGCGGTGCGGGCGGTGCCGGCGGGGGCAGTGGCGGCGGGTCGACCGCCGGGGCGGCAACCTCCCGTACAGCTGTCACCGTGGCCCCCCCGTCACGCCCCCCGTCGCCGGGTCGACGTGAACCGGGCGGTTGTCAGCCTGTTCATCGTTGGGCGCGTGTTTCCTCGTGCGCAACTTTTCCCAACGAGAAGAAGATCACTTGGCGGATAGCCGACAACCACCCGGAACCGGCGGGGTTACACGCGGATCAGCTCCCGGTCGGCGGGCTGCCCGTTGAGGTGCTCGCGCAGGCCTTCGCCCTCGATGTCCACATTGGGCATGGCCCTGTCCAGCCAGCGCGGCAACCACCAGGCGGCCTTGCCCAGCAACGACATCACGGCCGGCACGATCGTCATCCGGACGATGAACGCGTCGATCACCACGCCGGCCGCGAGCGCGAAGCCCATGGACTTGATGATCGGGTCCTCGACCAGGACGAAGCCGGCGAACACCGACGTCATGATGAGCGCCGCGGCGGTCACGACCCGGGCGCCGTGGCCCATGCCGTTGACCGTGGCCTGCTGGGCCGTGTCACCGTGCACATAGTCCTCGCGCATCCGCGACACGAGGAATACCTCGTAGTCCATCGCCAGGCCGAACAGGATGCCGATGAGCAGGATCGGCAGGAAGCTCACCAGCGGGCCGGGCGAGTCCAGGCCGACCAGGTCGGCGAGGTGGCCCTGCTGGAAGACGAGCACGGTGAGCCCGAACGTGGCGCCCACCGTCAGCAGGAAGCCCAGCGCCGCCTTGATCGGCACGAGGATCGAGCGGAACACCAGCATGAGCAGCAGGACGGACAGGCCCACGACGAGCAGCAGGTAGACCGGCAGCGCGTCGGACAGCTTCTCCGACACGTCGATGCCCACGGCCGTCTGCCCGGTCAGGGCGATGTCCGCGCCGTCGATCTTCGCGGCCACGGCCCGTACGTCGTGCACGAGCGTCTCGGTCGCCGCGTCGGTCGGCCCCGTGGTCGGGATGACCGCGAGGACCGCCGTGCGCTGATCCTGGCTCAGTCGGGGCGGGCTGACCCCGACCAGGTTCGGCGTGCCCTGCAGGGCGGCGGTCACCTCGGTCGCGGCGGCGGCCGTACGCTCCGGCGAGTCCGCGGACACGACCAGCGCGAGCCGGCCGTTGAAGCCGGGGCCGAAGCTCTCGGTGATGAGGTCGGCCGCGTCGCGGGCCGGCGTACCCACCGGGCTCGCGGCGGCGCCGGGCAGCGCCAGGCGCATGTCGGCGGCCGGGATCGCCAGCGCGCCGAGGCCCACGATACCGAGCAGGATCACCGGTACGCGCACCTTGATGATCAGGCGGGCCCAGCGGAAGCCGAAGCCCTCGCGCTCCTCGGCCTGAACCTCGCGGCGCTGCTTGCGCGACAGCACCCGCCGGCCCACGAAGGAAAGCAGCGCGGGCAGCAGGGTGATGGCGACGAGGACGGCGACCGCGACCGTGCCGGCGGCGGCCAGACCCATGACCGTGAGGAACGGGATGTTGACGACGGCGAGGCCGGCCAGCGCGATGACCACGGTCGCTCCGGCGAACACGACGGCGGAGCCGGCGGTGCCGACCGCGCGGCCGGCGGCCTCGTCAGGCGCGAGGCCCTCCAGCAGGTTCTGCCGGTACCGCGACGAGATGAACAGCGAGTAGTCGATGCCGACCGCGAGCCCCAGCATGAGCGCGAGCACCGGCGCGGTGGAGGTGAGCTGAACGACGCCGCTCAGGGCGAACAGGCCGGCCATGCCGGCCCCGACGCCGATGAGGGCGTTGAGCATCGTCATGCCGGCGGCCACGAGCGACCCGAACGTGATGACGAGGACGAGCAGGGCGATGGCCACGCCGATGGCCTCGGTGCTGCCGATCTCCGGCTCGGCGTTCATGACCTCGCCGCCGTGCTCGACCCGCAGCCCGGCCGCCTCGGCCGCCGCGCCACTGTTCTCGTAGGCCGTACGCACCTCGTCGGTGACCTTGTCGGCCCGCTCGGCGAACTGGACCTCGATCAGCGCGTGCGCCAGGTCGGGTGACACGGCGCGCGCCTGGAACGGGTCGACCGCGCCGAGCACGCCCGGCAGCGCCGAGACCTCCTTGACCAGCCCCGCCACGGCCGCCTGGTTGGCGGGCGTGAGGAGCTGCTGACCCTGCGGCGCGGCGACGACGATCGTGCCGGTGGCGCCGCTGGCCTCGGGGAACTCCCGCTGCAGCGCGTCGATCGCCCGCTGGGACTCGGTGCCTGGCATGGTGAAGTCGCTCGAGGAGGTGCCCTTGAACACCGCGGCACCGGCGCCGAGCGCGGCCAGCGCGACGAGCCAGGCGATCACCACCAGCCCGCGCCGCCGGAACGAGGCCCGGCCGAGCCGATAGAGCACTGTTGCCATGTCGGTTTCCTTGTCGACGAAGGGTCGGGGGGTACGGGACGTCAGGAGGCGTACAGCGCGCGCCGCGCCACGCCGATGAGGGTGGCTCTCAGGTCCGGGTCGGCGCCGCACTCCGGGTCGAGGACGACCGCGGCGGTCCCGGCCAGTACGACCTTGGCGGTCAGCAGCGCGGACGGGTCGCGGCCACCCGCCAGGGCCACCACGAGCCGGTCGGTCAGCGGCTTCACGTCGGCGAACGCGGGCTGGTGGAACAGGTACGGCAGGTCGTGGTAGATCAGCGCGATCTCCCGCCGGTACGCGAGCACGAGGTCGACGAACCCGTCGATGGCGGCGTCGCGGGCCTGCTCGGCGCTCATCGCCGACAGGCGCGCGTCGAGTACGGCCAACTCGCGCGCCGGGGGCTCGACGAGCGCCGCGAGGATCGCGTCCTTGCCGGCGAAGTGGTACAGCAGGGTCGCCTTGGAGCAGCCCACCTCGACGGCGATGTCGTGCAGCGAGGTGCCCTTGTAGCCGACGTTGGCGAACTGTCGTGCCGCCGCCGCGAGGATCTCGTCGCGCGTGCTGCTGCGGGCCATGCGGGCAACCACCTCCGCCGCCCATAGTGCCTGACCGATCGGTCAACTCCTGACCGATCGGTCAGAAAATGTGGTACGCCTCACAGCGCCGCTACGACCGCCGCAGGTACGGGTCGAGCAACTCGGCGGCGAGGTCCGTGGCCACGGCCAGCGGCAACCCGTTTTCGATCATGCGGCTGAGCGCGAAGACGGTCGACTGGATCAACTCGGCGATCCGGTCGGGGTCGGACGCGCCATGGTCGGTGAGGGCCGCCCGCAGCGGCTCCTCCAACCGGTCGTGCATCAGCCGGCTCGACGTCGCCAGGGCCTCGCTGCTGCCGACCGTGGCCAACGCCCGGGCCAGGGCGTGATCGCCCCGGGCCACCAGTCGCAGGTTGGCCTCGATGTAGGCGAAGACCTTGTCGCCGGGCGTGGCCGCGGTGTCCATGTGCTGCTCGACGTACGTCGCCCAGCGCGGGAACGTGTCGACCACCAGCGCGTCGAACAGGTCGTCACGCGACCTGAAATACGAGTACGTGCTGGAGCGGGCGAGCCCCGCGTGCTGGGCGACCTCGGCCAGGCTGGGCAGGTGATCAGGGTGTAGGGACAGCAGGGTGCGCGCCGCGTCGAGCAGCGCGGCCCGCTGCGCGGCCCGGTGCTCGGCGAGGGTGGCGGCATGGATCTTCGGCACGCCACCCTCCTTCTGCACCCGGCGATCCCCCGCCGCCGGCGCGCGGTACGCCAGAGCCGTACCCGATTACCGGCTCGTCGGCGCGATCTTTCCGTCGATCATCTCGTAAACCGTGTCACAGTACTCCAGCACGTCGTGATCATGGGTGACCATGACCACGGCGACCGACCGCTGCCGGGCCTCGCGGGCCAGCAGCTGCACGATGTCGTGACTGCGGGCCCGGTCCAGGGCCGCCGTCGGTTCGTCGACGAGCAGCACCGTGGGCTCCGTGACCAGTGCCCGGGCGATGCCGACGCGTTGACGCTCGCCACCGGACAGCTGGTGGGGGCGCCGGTCGGCCTTGTCGGCCATGCCGACATCGGCCAGCAGCTCGCGCGGGTCGCGCTGGGACCGCTCGCTGCGGGGACCCAGCCGCTGGACCAGCCGCAGCTGGTCGATGGCGGTCAGCGCGGGCAGCAGGTTGCCCGACTGGAACACGAACCCGATGTGGCGGCGCCGCAGCTCCGTACGGGTCCGCCGGCTGGACACCGTCATGTCCTGACCGGCGACGGTCACGGTGCCCTCGTCGGGACGGGCCAGCCCACCCGCCACGGCCAACAGGCTGGACTTGCCGGCGCCGGACGGGCCGACGATGGCGGCGAGCTGGCCGGGCGCGACGGTGAGGTCGACGCTGTCGAGGGCCTGCACGGTCTCCGCGGCGTCGCCGTGGCGCAGGCTGACCCCGCTCATCACCAGGCCGAGTTGGTCGGTGGCCGTGGTCGGGGTGGAGCTCATCGGTTTCCTCCCAGGGCGGTGGCCGGGTCGGTGAAGGTGACCCGCAGGACTGCGGCGGCGGCCCCGAGCAGGCCGAGAACCACCAGGCCGACGGACGCCGCGACGATGCTGGAGGCGCTGAGCGCGAACGGGGCGCCGCTGCCGGAGACGTAGGCGCCGAGCGCGACCCCGACGGCCACCCCGGCGGCGACCGCGGCGAACAGCAGCAGGAACGCCTGCGCCAGCGCGTCGCGCAGCACCCAGCCGGTCGACGCGCCGAGCGCGCGCAGCACGGCGACCTCCTGCTTGCGCTGGATCGCCCACACGGCGAAGAAGGCCCCGGCCACGAGCGCGGAGATCACGTACAGGAAGCCCTGGATCAGTTGCAGGGTGGTGGTCTCGGCTGTGTAGCCGGGCGAGGCCCCGTACGACTCGCTGAGGGTGAGGCTCTCCGTGCCCGCCGCGGCGTCGCCGGCGGCCAGGTCGACGGTCTTGCCGGACTCCGCGCGCACCGCCACGGCGGTGATCTCCTGCTTGGCCTTCTCCGGCACCGCCTGGCCCGGGGCCGTACCGGACTTGACCTCCTGCCACAGCGCGAGCGGCGCGTAGGCGACGTCCACGTGTCCGAAGGTGTCCTGCTGCGTGGTGACGCCGACGACCTTCATGCGGGTGCCGACCCGGTCGACGGTCACGACGTCGCCGATCTTGAGGCCCGCGTCCAGGGCCGTCGGGCTCACCACGATCCCGTCCGGCGCGCCGAGCCGCTCGCCCTCGCTGACCGCCGGGGCCAGGAACGAGTCGGCGGTCACGCCGAACAGGGCCAGGTCGACCTCGACACCGCCGTCGGTACGGCCGTTGATCAGCGTGTTGCCGAACGGCGCGACGTCGGCCACGTTGGGCTGGGCCCGCCACGTCTCGACGGCCGACGTGTCCACCACGCTGCGGGAGAACGCCGAGTCGTGCTGCACGCCGTGCGCGAACGCGAACGACGTGACGGGCAGGTTCTGCAGGCCGGACACGCCGTCGCGGACCAGGCCGACGGACAGCCCGGACAACATCACCATCAGCACCGCGATCAGCGCGACGACCGCGCCTACCAGCGCGAACCGCAGCCGAGCGAACCGGAGTTCGCGAATCGCCAGGAACATCAGCGCGCGCCTCCCGAAGATATCGACACCATGTCGACATCATATCGACAGCCTGTCGGCAAGACCGGCCGGGTCCCTCCTCGTACGCAGTGCCTGGTGAGGCACGTCACGCGTGGTCGAGCACCCGCGCCAGGCCGGTGAGCGCGGCCAGCCCGGCGGAGCCGACGGGGGCCAGCACGACGCTGGTCGCGCCGGCGTCGTGGCGGGCCGCGATCCGCTCGCGGACCTGGGCCGGCGTCCCGGCCAACGCCAGCTCGGCCACCCACTCGTCCGGCATGGTCGCGGCGAACTCCTGCGGGCCCGCGCTCGCGCGGCGGTGCTCGGCCAGCGCGGCGGCAAACGGCAGCGCGGCCACGTGGGGCGCCCAGTCGGGCTC
>JAEZGP010000180.1 GCA_023437285.1 Actinomycetes bacterium
CGCCGCGGCGGCGCCCGGCGCCCCCCCCCCCCCCCCCCCCCCACGTCCGTAACCGGTCGACATCCACTACGGGCGACCGGCCCCACCGGTCGCGATCGCCGGCTTGACCTCGGTCACCACGCCCCCGACGGCCGCCACGATGTGCTGCGGCACGTCGAGCTTGGCGCACGCGGCGACCAGGTGCTCCACGACGCGGTCGTAGTCGGCGCTGGTGATGTTGAGGCCGTGGTGCGCCTCGGCCAGCTCCCGCCCCGAGTACTCCTTCGGGCCGCCCAGGACGCTCGCGACGAGCTTGGCCTGGTGGACCTTGAGCCGGTCGCGGTCGGCGCCGGCGAAGTAACCGCTCAGCTGCGGGTCCGACCACACCAGGTCATAGAAGACCTCGACCAGCTTCTGCACCGCCGGGCCCCCGCCGACCTGCTCGTACATGGTCGGCTCCGCCGTCTGCGTCATGTGTTGTCCTTTACGACTGTGTTTTCTGGCTTCCAGCGCCGGCCACTCTAGCGTCGATGGTGGACTAAATCGACCCCTGTCAGTGAACTTTGCTACCCGGAGAGTGAGCAGCGAAGCGTCAGGGACGCCGGCCCGCTGCCCGTGCCGAGGAAGCCGAACGCGGTGCTGGCGTCGGCCGCCAGGACGCCGTTGTAGCTGGCGTTCGCGGCCGAGACCTCGGCGCCCGCGCTGGTCGCGTCCGTGTTCCAGGCCGCCGTCACGGCCTGCCCGCTCGGCCACGTCCAGGTGACACGCCAGCCGCTGATCGCCCCGCCGCTGGTGTTCCGCACGGTCACCCGGGCGACGAAGCCACCCTCCCAGGAGCCGTCCAGCTGATATTCGGCGGCACAACCGGCCGGCTGCTCCTCGGTGTGGGTGGGGCCCATCACCAGCGAGTAGAAGTTCGAACCGCCACCAGCGAACCGGTACCAGTACGCGGTGCCCGGGGTGAGGCCCGAGACGGTGAGCGCCGCGGCCTCCGCGCTCGTGCGGGCCACGGCGCTGCCGCGCACGTTGCGGCTCATCTGCGCGTCGTCGAAGCTCGTGTACACCGCGACCGAGGCGGCCTGGAAGCCGCACGCCACCGACACGCTCAGCGCGAACGTCAGCGAGGTGGCGCTTCGCCCGACCACCGATCCCGACACGGGTGGCGCCACGCACGCGGTGCCGGTCGGGGTGGGCGTGGGATCGGCGGCCACCGCCGGCGCCCCCAGCCCGAGGGCCACCATGAATCCTGTCGCCCCCGCGATCCCCCGTACCAACCACTGTCCGCGCATGGCGGCTCCCTCCATATTCGACGATGGATGGAGATCATTGCATCTAGCTCAGATGGACGCGTCGAAGAACGCAACTTCCAGCCGCATCGCGCGCCCGTGCGCGGCGCGACGGCACTGACATCCCGGTTCGGCGCCCTGGCGAGGGCCGGCGCGCACGCCCGGGCGAAAGATCCAGGAAACCGCGTCCTGCGCGGCAACATCCGTCGTGTGCCCTGCGTCTCGCAACGCGTTATGGACACCATGCCCTGCTTTTTCGTACGTGTGGACGCGCGGCTCACGGCAGGAGGCCCGCCGCGGCGGCGTCGCGGACGTAGGTGGCGAGGTCGCGGGGTCCGCGGCCGGTGACGCGCTCGACGGCGTCGGTCACGGTGGCGTGGTCGCCGGCGGCGGCTCGGGCGTAGACGCCCACGAGCAGGTCGGCGTAGTCGGCCGCGATGCCCGCCGCGACCAGCGCCGCGCGGGTCTGCGCCGGCGTGACGTCACGGTACGTCACCGGGTGCCCGGCGGCGGTGAGCGCGGCGGCGACCTCGGCGAACGTGACCGCGGCCGGGCCGGTGATCGGGTACCCCCGACCCGCGTGCCCCTCGGCCGTGAGCGCGACCGCCGCCACGGCGGCGATGTCCCGGGTGTCCACGAAGGACACGGCCGCGTCGCCGACCGGCACCTCGACCGTGCGCCGGGCCCGGATCGTGTGCGTGTAGAAGCCCTCCGAGAAGTTCTGCAGGAAGAAGTTCGGCCGCAAAAACGTCCAGTCCAGGCCACTGTCCTGCACGGCCAGCTCCGCGTTGCGCAGGCCGGACCCGTCGGCAAGCTCCACCCCGTACGCGGAGAGCACGACGAGCCGGCGCAGCGACGTGCCGGCCGTGTCGGCGATGAACTCCGCCACTCGGTGCCGGGGCTGCGTGGTGCCCTGCGGCCAGATCAGGTACGCCCGCTCGACGCCGGCCAGCGCGGGCGTCCACGTCTCGGGCCGGTCCCAGTCGAAGATCGTCGGGCCCGACCGGCCGGCCGGGCGTACGGGCAGGTCGCGCCGGCGCAGTTCCGCGACCACGTGCCGGCCGACCATGCCGCTCGCGCCGACGACCAGGTACTCGTTGCTCATCGTTTCGCCTTCCGTTCGGTGTCGGTGTGACATATCCACCCTTGCCGACCGTGGTGAGACGAGCCATGCCGCTTTCGCGCGTACTCATGTCTGTTCGTCTTTCTGCGTGCGCGTTATGGTGTCGTTCGTGGACGCGCTCAGTGAGGTGCTGGCGGCCGGGCAGGTGGGGCGGCCCGTCGCGGCGCGCACGATCGGCCGCGCCCCGTGGGGGCTGCGCCAGATGGTGCCCGGCGCGGCGCTGTTCCACGTGATCATGCGAGGCACGGCGTGGCTCACGGTCGACGGCGGTACGCCGCTGCGGCTCGACCCCGGCGACGTGGTGCTGCTGCCGCACGGCACGTCGCACACGCTCGGCGACGACCCGGCCACACCGCCCGTGGAGCTGGGTTCGCTCGCCGAACGCCACCAGCCCGGGGAGGCGTTCGCGGTCGTCGAGTTCGGCGGCGAGGGGGCACAGACGAACATGCTGTGCGGCGCCTACCTGCTCACCCGGGCGGCGCCGCAGCACCCGATGCTGAGCGCCCTGCCGACGGTGCTGCACCTGCCGGCCAGCCGGGGCGTCGACACGCAGCTACGCGCGCTCGTCGACCTGCTCGCCACCGAGGTCGAGCGGCCGGGGCCGGGCTCCGCCACGATCGCGACGTCGCTGGTCGACGCGCTCTTCGCGTACCTGCTGCGCACCTGGTGCGCGGCGCACCCGGACGCGTGCCCGCCCTGGCTCAGCGCCCTGGCCGACCCGGTACTGGGTCGCGCGCTCGTCGCCGTGCACGCCGAACCGGCCGCCCCGTGGTCGGTCGGGCAGCTCGCGTCCGTGGCCGGGTTGTCGCGGGCGGCGTTCTCCCGCCGGTTCACCGCCCAGGTGGGCCTGCCGCCGCTGACCTACCTGACGCAGTGGCGCATGGTCCGGGCCCAGCAGCTGCTGCGCTCGGGCACCGCGCCGCTCGAGTCGGTGGCCCGCGACATCGGGTACGAGTCGGCGTTCGCGTTCAGCAAGGCGTTCAAGCGGCACACCGGGGTGAGCCCGGCGCGCTACCGGGAGGCGGTCCGGTGAGCCCGGTCGCCGTCTGCGCGCCTCTCCCGTAGCCGCTGCTCCTCGCGCCGCGTTTCGGCGAACGTCTCCCGCTCGCGCAGCAGCCACTCCGGCGGGTCGGCGGCCAGGGCGGCGATCTGCGCCGTGGTGAGCGCCTCCGTGATGCCCGCCCGGGCCAGTCCGCTGTTGGAGATCCGCAGCCGGGCGGCCACGACGTTGCGCGGGTGCGGGCCGTCGCGACGCAGGTCGGCCAGCCACTGCGGCGGGTTGCGCTGCAGCTCGTCGAGCTCCTCGCGCGACACCATGCCCTCCTGGAACTCCCGAGGCGTCGCCGGCAGGTACACGTCCAGCTTCTCGGCCGCCGTGGCGGGCTTCATCACCTGGGACTTGCGTGGCTTGGTCACCACGCCAGGGTAGCGACCCGGCCGGCGGGTAGCCTGTGCAGGTGTCCGATCCGTCGACGTTTCGCCTGCTCGTCGTGCCCGGCGTCACGATGGCCAAGTGGGCCCGGATGTGGTCGGAGCGCCGTCCCGGGGTGGAGTTGCTCCTGGTCCCCGGTCAGGCGTTCGATCCGGCGGCCGCCGACGCGGGCCTCGTGCGACTGCCCGTCGACCAGGACGCCCTGCACGCCATCCCGCTCTACACGGAGACGACCGTCGCCGTGGTGCCGCGCGAGCACGTCCTCACGGCCGCCGACTCGCTCACCCTGGCTGATCTTGACGGCGAGACCGTGCTGCGTCCCCTCGACGATCCGCTCGACTGGTCGCCCGGGACGGTCGCGGAGCATCGCCCGGACACCACCGCCGCTGCGGTCGAACTCGTCGCCGCCGAGGTGGGCATTCTCGTCGTGCCTCAGTCGCTGGCGCGCCTGTACCACCGCCGCGACCTGACCTACCGCCCGGTCACGGACGCCCCGACGTCGTCGGTCGGCCTCGTCTGGCCGCGCGACCGTCACACGGACCTCGTTGAGGAGATGATCGGCATCGTCCGGGGCCGCACCGCGAACAGCACGCGCGGGCGCGTGGCGGAGCCGGCCGCCAAGAAGACGACACCGCGACGCGCCGCCAGGCCGCAGGCGCCGCCCCGCCGCCGCGGACGCTAGGGTCCGTCGCGACGCAGCCGGGCCCTGATCTCACGGCTTGTGGAACGTCCGCGGCCAGGTTTCTGACATTGACAGGCGTCGTGACGCTACCCATTCTCGGGCTATGACAGCGCGGGGGCCCTTGCAGGTGGCGATCAGGACGGTATACGTGTGGAGCGGGCTGATCCTGATCGCGCTTTATGCGTCATCTGCCGTCTTGCACGCTGAGGTGTCGGGGCTGGGAGGGATGGTTCCCTACGCCCTCGCCATCGGCGGCACGGCGTTCGTGGCTGTGTGCCATGACGTCGCCGTCCGGCTGATCAACGCGGCGCTGCGACCGCCGGCCCGGACGCGAGGTGTGGTCGGCCTGGCGTCGGGCGCCGTGCTCGGCACGTACGTCTTCGCCGCCAGCCTGGTCGCCCTGGCCTTCTCGGTGTACGGCCTGTTCACCGAGAACGCCGTGACGCCCGCGATCTGGCTGCTCTACCTGGCGGTGAGCCTGGCCGTCGGCGTGGCGACCGTCGCGGCCGCCCTGTTCGAGATCCGTCGCCGCCGTGCGGTGACGTGACGTGCGGTGACGTGAGGGCCTCAGATCAGGACGAACAGCCAGGCGGTGACCGTGGCCGCGAACGCGACCGTGGCGAGCACGATCGTCGCGGTCGCCTCGGCCTGGTGGGTACCGTACCGGCCGGCGAACAGCAGCACGTTCGCGCCTGTGGGCAGCGCCGCGCACAGCACGGCGACGATCAACGGCAGGCCGTGCAGGCCGACCAGCCACGCGGCCGCGAGCACCAGCAGCGGGTGCGCGACCAGCTTGGTCAGCGCCAGGCCCGCCGCCGTACGGCCGGAGTCGCGCAGCCCGTACTGCGCCAGGCTGAGGCCGATGGTGACCAGGCTGAGCGGCACGACCGCGACCCCGAGCGTGGCCAGTACCTCATCGGCGAGGGCGGGCAGCGGCAGGCCGGCCGCGTTGTACCCGAGCCCGAGCAGGATCGGCAGCGTGACCGGGTGGATGACGCTGCGCCGCACGGTCTGCGCGATGCGCGCGCGCACCGGCCCGGCCCGGTTGACCTCCGCGAGGACGGTCGCCATGGTCAGCAGGATCAGCGCGTGCAGGCTGATGAGCGCGATGTGCAGGGTCAGCCCCGCCATGCCGAACAGCGCCGTCATGAGCGGAATGCCCAGTTGCACCATGTTGCTGAACGTCACCGCCAGCCCGCGTACGACCGAGGCGACCGCGTCGACGCCGCGCCACCGCTGCCAGGCGTAACACCCCAACAACAGCAGTACGGTCGGCACGAAGTAGACCGCGAGCATCCGCCACGGCAGGTCGGCCAGCTCGATGCCGGCCATCGTGCGAAACAGCAACGCCGGCGCGAAGATGGTGAAGGTCGCGGCGCTGAGGGTATCGGCGGCGGTGGGCCCGACGAGGCGGGCACGCCCGGCGGCGAAGCCGATCGCGATCACCACGAAGATCGCGACCAGCTTCAGGAGCAGGTCGGCGGACACGGCTGGCGAGCGTACCTTGTCGTACCCCCTGCCTAGCATCGTCGTTGTGACGACGAGCGCGCACCTGACCGACGATCTCGCCGGCGACCTCACCGGCGAACTCGAGACCTACCGGCGCGAGCTGACGGGCTACTGCTACCGGATGCTCGGCTCGGGCTTCGACGCCGACGACGCGGTGCAGGAGACGATGCTGCGCGCCTGGCAGGCCCAGAGCCGATTCGAGGGCCGGTCGAGCCTGCGGGTGTGGCTCTACCGCATCGCCACGAACGTGTGCCTGGACATGCTGCGGGGCCGCCAACGCCGGGCCATGCCGATGGAGATGGGGCCGGCCCTGGGTGCCGAGCCGCCCGCGATGGACCTGCTGCCCGCCGGCAGCTGGGTGTCGCCGGTCGCCGACGAGCGGGTCCTGCCTGTCGGCGCCGACCCAGCCGACCTGGTCGAGGCCCGCGAGAGCGTACGGCTGGCTTTCGTGGCGGCGCTGCAAAAACTACCGGCCCGCCAGCGCGCCGCGCTGATCCTGTGCGACGTGCTGCGCTGGCAGGCGGCCGAGGTCGCCGCGCTGCTGGAGACGAGCGTGGCCGCCGTCAACAGCGCCCTGCAACGGGCCCGGGCCACCCTGCCGTCGACGCCGCAGGCCGGGCCGCTCGGCGATCGCGAGCGCGACCTGTTGGCCCGCTACGTGGCCGCGTTCGAGAGCTACGACGTCGACACCCTGGTCACGTTGCTGCACACCGACGCGGTGCAGCACATGCCGCCGTACGCGCTGTGGCTGCGCGGCGCGGACAGCATCATCCGGTGGATGCTCGGCCACGGCGCCAAATGCCGCGGCTCGCGGCTGGTCGCCACGGCGGCCAACGGCGCCCCGGCGTTCGCCCAGTACCGCGCGGACCCGGCCGGCGGCCACCGGCCCTGGTCCCTGCAGGTCCTGGACGTGACCGATGGCCGCATCGCGACCATCCACACGTTCCTCGACACCGCCGAGCTGTACCCGGCGTTCGGCCTGCCCGATTTTCTTCCCCCGGCACCGATGAGTTAGCGGCGCCCGCGTCGTCGACACCTGCGTAACGACACAACCGACACGCAGAGAGGTCGAAGATGGCTTTGCCGACAGTGGTGGCCCGCGACGAGTGGCTGGCCGCGCGCAAGGAGTTGCTCACCCGCGAGAAGGAACTGACCCGGGCCCGCGACGCGCTCAACACGGCGCGCCGCAACCTGCCCATGGTGCGGGTCGACAAGGAGTACACGTTCGAGGGCCCCGACGGTCCGGCCACGCTGGCCGATCTCTTCGCCGGCCAGCGCCAGCTCATCGTCCAGCACGTCATGTTCGGGCCCGACTGGGAGAAGGCCTGCCCGTCGTGCACGGCCACCACGGACGAGCTCTCCGACGGCCTGATCAGCCACCTGCGGGCCAGGCAGACCGAGTACGTCCTGGTGTCCCGCACCCCGATGGACAAGATCCAGAAGTACCGTGCGGAGCGCGGCTGGACGCTGCCCTGGTACTCGTCGCTCGGCAGCGACTTCAACTACGACTTCAACGTCACCATCGACGCGTCGGTGCGGCCGGTGATGTTCAACTACCGGGGTCCCGAGGAGCTGAAGGCCGCCGGCCTAGAGTGGGTGCTCAACCCGGCCGACCACCCCAGCGAGCAGCCCGGCATGAGCTGCTTCCTGCGCGACGGCGACGAGGTCTACCACACCTACTCGACCTACGGTCGGGGCACCGAGGCGATGGGCGGCGCGTACGGGCTGCTGGACCTCACCGCGCTCGGCCGGCAGGAGGAGTGGGAGGAGCCCAAGGGCCGCGCCGACAAGCCGAACGCGCCCGAGCCGAGCTTCCGCGAGTAACCCGCACACCGGACGCCGCCCCGGTCGGGACCCCACGACCGCGGCGGCCCCGCACCGTCGCGCTACAACGTTCCCGCGCTACAGCGTTCCCGCGCTGTAGCGCTGCCGCAGTTCCCGCTTGAGCACCTTCATGCTCGGTCCCATCGGCAGTTCGGTGGCGAGCCGCACCTGGCGTGGGTACTTGTGCTTGCCGAGCCGCTCCTTCGACCACTCGATCAGCGTGTCCGCGTCCAAGGCGTCGTCGGCCGGTACGACGACCGCGCAGATCTCCTCGCCGTGCACCGGGTCGGGCACCCCGATGACCGACACCTGGGCCACCTGCGGGTGGCGGGCCAGGACCTCCTCGACCTCGCGCGGGTACACGTTGAACCCACCCCGGATCACGATGTCCTTCTTGCGGTCGACGATCGTGACGTACCCGTCGTCGTCCTTGGTACCCAGGTCGCCCGTGCGGAACCAGCCGTCCACGACGGCCTGCGCGGTCGCCTCCGGGCGGCCCCGGTAGCCGGTGAACACGTTGTGCCCCCGGATCACGATCTCGCCCAGCTCGCCGTTCGGAAGCAGTTCGACGCGCTCCTCCAGCTCCGGCCGGGCGATCTCCACGTCGACGCCCCAGATCGAATGGCCGACCGTGCCGGGCCGCGCCCCGAAGTGCGGCTGGTTCGTCGTCGCGGTCGGCGAGGTCTCCGACAGCCCGTACCCCTCGTAGACCGTCGCCGAGAACGTCTGGGTGACCTTCTCCAGCACGGCCACCGGCAGCGAGGCCCCGCCGGAGATGCACAGCCGCAGCGCCGGCAACTTGTCGCGGCCCGCCGCCGCCTCCAGCAGCCCCACGTACATGGTGGGTACGCCGTGGAAAACGTCGACGCCTTCGGCCAGCATGAGGTCGATCGCGGCGTCCCCGGAGAACCGGGCGAGCAGCACCATCGTGGCGCCCATCCGGAACGTACCGTTCATGCTGACGGTCTGCCCGAACGTGTGGAACAGCGGCAGGCACCCGAGCACCACGTCCGACGTGCGCGCCTCGTGCGCCTCGGCGGTGTTGATGAGCGCGTTCATCACCAGGTTGAGGTGGCTCAGCTCGGCGCCCTTCGGCTCCCCGGTGGTGCCGCTGGTGTAGAACACGACGGCCGTGTCGTCGGGCTTTCTCGTCTCGTACGAGCGCGGCGTCGTGCCGTCGACGTCCTCCAGCCGGCGGGGGAGTGGCCCGCCGTCGGGTCGCGGGCCGACGCTGACGACGTCGATGCCGGCCTCGGCGCCGGCCGCGGCGGCCGTGGCCAGCTGGCTGGAGTGCGCCACGACGAGCCGTGCCCCGCTGTCGCGCAGCACGTAGGCCATCTCGGTGGCGGTCAGCAGCAGGTGCACGGGCACGACGGCCGCCCCGGCCGCCAGAATCCCGTAGTACGCGCGGGGAAAGTCGACGACGTTCGGCGCGACCAGGGCCACCGTGTCGCCGGGGCGTACGCCCAGTTCGCGGAACTTTCCGGCGTACTCCAAGGATTCTTGCCAGAGTTGGGCGTAGCTGTAGCGGCCCGCGTGGTCGACGACCGCGGTCCGGTCTGGGTATTTTCGGGCTGCCTCCGCGAGGACGGCCGCGAGGGACAGGGTGGTCACGTCGCCTCCTGTGGGCGGTTAGAAGTGGACGCGGCTGACCGTCTCCGCGACGCAGCAGGGCTTGTCGCCGCGGTCGGTGGCGACGGTGATCCGCGCGGCGAGCTGGGCGCCGCCGGGCACGGGCTCCACGGAGAGCAACTCGCCCTCGATGCGGATCGACGAGCCGACGAGCAGCGGCGCGGGGAACCGCACCCGGTTGAGGCCGTAGTTGACGCCCATGGTGGCGCCCTCGACCCGGTACAGGTCCTTGGCGAGCATCGGCAACAGGGACAGGGTGAGGTACCCGTGGGCGACCGTGCCGCCGAACGGGCCGGCCTTGGCGCGCTCCGGATCGGTGTGGATCCACTGCGCGTCGCCGGTGGCCTCGGCGAACGCGTCGACGCGCGCCTGGTCGATGAGGAACCACGGGGTGGGTCCGAGCGGCTCGCCGACGGCGGCGGTCAGGTCGTCGATACTGGTGAAGACCTTCATGCCAGGTGACCGCCGATCTTGGTGTAGCCGCGCAGCAGGTCACGCGAGATGATCAGGCGCTGCATCTCGTCGGTGCCCTCGAAGATGCGCAGCAGGCGGGCCTGGCGGTACATGCGCTCGATCGGCAGCTCGCGGGTGTAGCCCATGCCGCCGTGGATCTGCAGCACCTTGTCGACGACGCGGTTGGCCATGTTCGCGCCGAACAGCTTGGCGTGCGAGGACGCGTGCCGGGCGTCGAGGCCCTGGTCGACCGTCCAGGCCGCGCGCAGGATCAGCCAGCGGGCCGCCTCCAGTTCGGTCTCCGCGTCCGCGATCATCCACTGGATGGCCTGGTACGAGCTGATCTTCGCGCCGAACGTCTCGCGCGTGTTCGCGTAGTCGATGGCCATCTGCAGAGCCCGCTCGGCGTACCCGACGGCGTGTGACGGGATGAGGTAGCGGCCCTTGCCGATCCACTGCATGGCCAGCGTGAACCCCTGGCCGACCTCGCCGAGGATGTTGCGGCTGGGCACCCGGACGTCCTCGAAGACCAGCGACGCGGGCACCGCCTCGCCCATCGTGCGGATCGGCTCGGAGCGCCAGCCCATGGCCCGGTCGACCAGGAAGGCCGTGGCGCCGCCGTCGCTGGCCTTGCGCTCGGGGTCGGTGCGTGCGACCACGATGACGAAGTCGGCGTCGTTGCCGTTGGTGATGAACGTCTTCTCGCCGTTGAGGACCCAGTCGTCGCCGTCGCGCTTGGCGGTGAGCTTGATGTTCGCGGCGTCCGACCCGGCCCCCGGCTCGGTGATCGCGAAGCAGGAGATCCGCTCGCCCTCGATGGTGGGGATGAGGAACTCCTGCTTCTGCTCCTCGTTGGCGTGGAACAGGATGTTGTCGGCCTCGCCGCCGAACCGGAACGGCACCCAGGTGCGGCCCAGCTCGGTCCAGATGAGCGACTGGAGGACGGCCGGCAGGTCCATGCCGCCGTACTCCTCGGGCGTGTCCAGCCCCCAGAAGCCGAACTTACGTGCGCGCTGCTGCAGTTCGCGCAGCTCCGCCCGGTCGAGGGCCGGCCGGCCGGCCCGCTCCCGGCGCAGGGCCTCCTGCTCCAGGGGCATGACCTCCTTGCGGATGAAGGCCCGGACGGTGTCCCGGACCGCCTTTTCCTCGTCGTTGAGCGCGAAGTCCACAATGGTCCTTTCGGTTAACGTGCGCCACCGTTGACGTACAGGGTCTGGCCGCTGACGTACGAGGCGTCGTCGCTGCCGAGGAAGGCGATCACCGAGGCGATCTCCTCGGGCTGGGCGACGCGGCGCAGCGGGGTGTGCTCGGCGGCGTAGCGCTGGTGGTCCTCGGGGGTGAAGCCGACGCGTTGCGCGGTCGCGGCCGTCATGGCCGTGGCGACGTAGCCGGGGGCCACCGCGTTGACGGTGATGTTGAACGGGCCGAGTTCGATCGCGAGGGTCGCGGTCAGGCCCTGCACGCCGGCCTTGGCGGCCGCGTAGTTGACCTGGCCCCGGTTGCCGAGCGCCGAGCGCGAGCTGAGGTTGACAATCCGGCCGTACTTGGCCGCCACCATGTGCTTCTGCGCCGCCTGGCAGCAGTAGAACATGCTGGTCAGATTGGTTTCGAGCACCGCGTGCCACTCGGCGGCGGGCATCTTGAACAGCAGGTTGTCGCGGGTGATGCCGGCGTTGTTGACCAGCACGTCGAGCTGGTTGAGCTCGGCCGCGACCCGGTCGACCGTGTCGCTCACCGCGGCCTCGTCGGTGACATCGCAGGCGTACCCGCGGGCGACGCCGCCGGCGGCCTCGATCTCGGCGACGACGGGCTCGACGCGCTCGGCGTCGAGGTCGACCACGGCGACGGACGCGCCCTCGGCCGCCAGTCGGCGGGCGGTGGCCGCGCCGATGCCCTGTGCCGCGCCGGTGACGAGCGCGACCCTGCCTGCGTATCGGTCCATGGGTGTGTTCTCCTCGACGGTGAGTCTCGGCAATAATCTAGCGCTGATAGTTTTAACCTGTCTACGGTTTGTTTTTGGTCTGTCTACGGCTGGAGGTGGGCATCGTGGCGAGACCGCGCCGGACCCTGCTGACCCGCGAGCGCATCGTCGCGGCGGCCACCGCGCTGGTCGACGCGGAAGGCCTCGACGCGCTGTCGACCCGGCGCCTGGCCGGCGAACTGGGCGTGCAGGGCCCGTCGCTGTACCACTACTTCGCCACCAAGGACGACATCCTCGACGCCGTGGCCAACGAGATCGTGGCGTCGGTCGACACGACCATGTTCGGCACGCTGGACTGGGCCGACGCGCTGCGCGCCTGGGCGTACTCCTACCGGGCGGCGCTCGCCGCGCACCCCAACATCGTCCCCTACCTCGCCCGGGGTCCGGGCCGGCGGCCCGCCTCGCTGGCCATCGCCGACGCCGTCTACGGCGCGCTGGTCAAGGCCGGCTGGCCGCCCGCGCGGGCCACCCACGTCGGGGCGCTCATGCGCTACTTCGTGGCCGGCTCCGCGCTGGGCTCGTTCGCCCGCGGCTTCGTCGAGGACCCCGAGCTGTACGCCGCGCACTACCCGCACCTGAGCCAGGCCCACCGGCTGGCCGGCCACCAGCGCAGCGTCGACGACGGCGCGTTCGAGCTGGGCCTGGACGCACTGCTGCTCGGACTCGCGCGCGTCTACGAGGAGCTTGGCACGGAGGCTTCCACGCGTTAACTTGCAGTGCTAGGCGCTGTTTCAATCGCAGTGCTCAGCACCGTCGGATCGAGGAGTCATCGATGACCGTCCCGAACCCTGCCCGCGAGGCCGCGCACGTCGCCGGCCGCGACCGGCTCTATGTCGACGGTGCCTGGGTCGCGCCGTCGGGCACCGGCGTCATCGAGGTGATCGACCCGACGACCGAGGAGGTCATCGGCACCGTACCGGCCAGCGAGGCCGCCGACGTGGACGCCGCCGTGCGCGCCGCCCGCGCCGCGTTCGGACCGTGGTCCGAGCTGGCACCCGCCACCCGCGCCGCGCACCTGGAAAGGCTGCTGGCCGCGCTGACCGATCGGGCGTCACTGATCGCGACGACCGTGGCCCGGGAACTGGGCACGCCGCTCAAGGTCGCGACCCGCGTACAGGCCGGCCTGCCGCTGTCGGTGCTGAAGTCCTACGTCGCCCTCGCCGCGACCGTCGAAGCCACCGAGGAGATCGGCAACTCGCTCGTCGTCCGGGAACCCGTCGGCGTGGTCGCCGCGATCACGCCGTGGAACTACCCGCTGCACCAGATCGTGGCGAAGGTCGGAGCTGCGCTCGCGGCCGGGTGCACGGTCGTGGTGAAGCCGGCCGAGCTGACCCCGCTGACGGCCTACCTGCTCGTCGACGCCGCGCACGAGGCCGGCCTGCCGCCGGGGGTACTCAACCTCGTGACCGGCACCGGGCCGGTCGTCGGCGCGGCGCTCGCCGGGCACCCGGACGTCGACATGGTGTCGTTCACCGGGTCCACCGCCACGGGGGCACAGGTCAGCCGGGCCGCCGCCGACCGCATCGCCCGCGTCGCCCTGGAACTGGGCGGCAAGTCCGCCAACGTCATCCTCGACGACGCCGACCTGGCGCGCGCCGTCAACGTCGGCGTGGGCCACAGCCTGCTCAACTCCGGCCAGACGTGCACGGCGTGGCCGCGTATGCTCGTACATCACAGCCAGGACGA
>JAEZGP010000270.1 GCA_023437285.1 Actinomycetes bacterium
CCGCGATGGCGCGCGACAGGCGCTGCCAGCCGGCGTCGACGTCCGGGACGGACCCGCCGCCCAGTGCCGCGCTGGTGAGCGCCGCGTCCTCGCGGATCGCGGCGAACCCGGCCAGGCACGCCGGGCAGCCGGCGACGTGCTCGCGGTCGGCGTCCGCGACCCCGGCTGGCTCGTCCAGCAGGCGGCGTAGCGTGCCGTCAGTCGGATGACGCATGACGGTTCAACTCCTTGCGTAGGGCGGACTCGGCGCGTCGCACGGTGGTGCCGACACTGCCGGGAGAAAGGTCGAGAGCAGCGGCGACCTCGGTGTAGCTGAGGCCGCTGTGCCGCAGGACAAGGGCCACCGCCTGCCGACGGGGCAGCCGGCCCAGCGCCGCCCGTACGCGGCGGCGCTCATCGAGGGTGACGACGGTGTCGGCGATGTCGGGGGACACGTGGTCGCCGGCCGCGACGGCCTCCTCGCGGGAGGCCCGGCGCCGGCCGGTACGCAGATGGTTGAGGGCGGTGTGCGCCGCGGCGACGGACAGCCAGCCATCGGCCTGTGCCGCGGGCACCGACGACCGGCCGAACGTCAGGAACACCTCCTGCGCCACGTCCTCCGCCTCGGCGCCCGAGCCGAGGACGCGGGCGGCCACGGCGACGACGCGTGGGTACGTGGCCCGGAAGATCTGTTCGAGGTCGTCGCGGACGGCGCGTCGCCCCACCGGACTCAACACCGTCGCGCCGCCCTCCCGTTCGGCCCGCCAGGCCGGCGCGCTGACCGCATGTCCTACGAGGTTCATACCAACAGAGCACCGCCGGCGCCGCGAATGTGACACCGGCGGTGCTCGTTTAGTCGACGAGCAGCTCGTACTCCAGCACGGTGCGGTCGGCGGGCACGACGATGTCGGCGGCAACCTCCACCACCTTGGGGCCGGCGAACATCTGCCGGGAGATCGTCAGCACCGGGCCGCCGAGGTCCAGGCGCAGGCGCCGGTGCTCCTCGCGGGTCGCCAGCCGGGCGCCGACCTGTTCGACGACCCGGGTGACGGTGACACCGACGCTGTGCAGCTGGGCGACCGTCCCGCCCGTCCACGGTTCGTTGGCGGGGTCGGCGACCGGCGTGTCAGCGACCATGTCGTGCAGCAGGTACGACGTGGACACCTGGTGGACCAGGCGGCTGACGACGAACGTGAACTCGCGCCGCAGCACCGGTGTGCCGGCGGGCACGCCGAACAGGGCCGCGACGCGTTCCGGCGCGCCCTCGACGAAGAACTCCCGCTCCAGCTCGTACTCCGGCCACGGGGTGTTGCGGTCGCGGGTGAACGGGGTGGACGCCTCCATGGTCTCCGGCCGGCGGTAGCGGCGGTTCGCGACGCGGCGCGCGGCCGGTTCGGGCCGTACGCGTGACCCGCCGCGATCGGTGACCACGAGTCCTTCCCGGCGTAGTTCTTCCAGGGCCTGGCGGACCGTGCCCCGGGCGACGTCATGCTGGCGCATGAGTTCGGCCTCGGTGGGCAGCAGGTAGCCGGGCGGCAGGGCGCCGGACTTTATCTGGGCGCGGAGGGCCTCGGCGACCTGTTGGTACAACGGTCGCCCTGAATGCGGGGCTGGCACGTCCGCCACGGTACCGCCCATCGCCACCGTCACGATTCGCCGCGCATCGTCGCGTGTTGCATATAGACAAGGAGTCTATACAAGACTACCCTAGTCCTCTGGCAGGTTCCGGGGCTGGCACTGCGTCGGAGTCCGCCGGGGTGGCGGCCGTCCCGCGAGGCCTACCGGCCGCCACCCACCACACGACCGGAGGTGGGATATGCGACGGCTGTGGAACCTCAGCCGAGTGTGGCATCGAAAGCCCTCAGCACCACCAGATGTCTACCGATCGGAGTACTCCGCGATGACGGGCGCCTACGCGCCCGACTGGCCGAAGACGAACCGACCGCCCCAACAGACGGACGACCCCCGATGGCGCGGCTGATCCACGTCGCGGACGCGCTGCGGCTCGACCTGCTCATCGAGCGCCACACGATCACGTGCGCGCGGTGCGGCGCCGAACGCCAATGCCAGGAACTGACCGGCCTGCATCGCGCGCTCGACGCGGTCGACGAGCAGCTCGCGCGCCTGGACAGGATCGATCCCGCGCGGCGCGAGAACCTCGACCAACGGCTGGCCGCCGGCCCGCCCGGCCCGAACGAGCGGACGCTATAGCGGCCGCCACTGCTGCGCGGTGGCGTGCTCGCACGACCAGGCCGAGCTGCCTCGCGGCGACGCGCAGATCACGGGCCTCGCGAACGTCCTTGTCGCGCAAGGCTTTCTCGCGCTCGAGTTGCCGCCTATCGCGCGTACTCTCGTGATCATTTGCCGGTGATTGGCGCGGACCCGCAGGTGGCGGGACTGTGGCACGCGTGTAGCCATGAGGGCGCCGGGATCGGCCTCGCCCCGGCCGCTTCTCCGCGCTCTCCACGGACGGTGACCGAGAGTGATATTTGCCGACGTAACGCTGCGTGCTGGGCCTGCCCAACGACGCCTAGTCCCTCCGGCCCCTTTGCTCTGCTTACCTAGAGTAAGCACGGAGGTTGAGCAGCGGTGATGGGTTTTCGTCCGGTTTGTCGGCCGTTACGGTGGGTGCTGCTTACTTCCAGTAAGCAGAGCAAAGGGGCATGGGACGTGGGGGTAGGTGGGCCAGCTCGATGACTGTGCGTGATCAGGCGGCAAGGGGTGACGGCGTTCACCGACGGGAATGCTGCGGCACGGGTCGAGGTCGCCGGTGAGGCTTCAGTACTTGTCGGCGATGATGGCCTCGAGGCGCTCGCTCTGCTGGCTCGTCCAGCCGGGCGGCTCCGTGAGGAGCGCCCA
>JAEZGP010000407.1 GCA_023437285.1 Actinomycetes bacterium
CCCACCCGACGCCGGAAACGGTCCACCCGGCGAGCGGCGGCCACGGCACCCACAGCGGCAGCGCGGCGTCGGCCGCGAGAAGCCGGTCGCGAACGGAACTCAGGATTGCGGCGGAGATTCGGTCGGAAACGAAAAAGGGATCTACCGTGCCGCAGTGGTCGCACCGCCACTGCGAACTTGTCAGATCCGGCGGCCGCACCTCACCGGTACATCGGGGGCACCGCGTCGTCACGCCCACATGATTACCGTGCGTGATTCACGAATGATCGTCAAGCCGAATCGGGAGGTGGCCCGGCGTATTGACGAATCCAGGTGTGCATAGCGATACCACTGGCAACTCCCGCGTTTATCGAGCGGGTCGAGCCGTACTGAGAAATGGAACAGACCAGCGCCGCGGCGCGCCGGGCCGGCTCCGACAGACCCGGTCCTTCCTGACCGAACAGCAGCACGCAATGGCGCGGCAGGCGCACCGTCTCGATCGGCACCGACCCGGGCAGGTTGTCGATGCCCACGATCACCAGGTCGTGCCGGCCGGCCCAGGCCAACAGCCCTTCCACGGTCTCGTGATGGCGCACGTGCTGATAGCGGTCGGTGACCATCGCGCCGCGCCGGTTCCATCGCCGCCGCCCCACGATGTGCACCTGCCGGGCGAGGAAGGCGTTGGCGGTGCGCACCACGGTGCCGATGTTGAGATCGTGCTGCCAGTTCTCGATCGCCACGTGGAAGTCGTGACGACGCGCGTCGAGGTCGGCCACGATCGCCTCGTGCCGCCAGTACCGGTAGCGGTCCACGACATTGCGCCGGTCGCCGTCGGCGAGCAGCGCGGGGTCGTAGCGCTCGTCGGACGGCCAGGTGCCCACCCACGGCCCGACCCCGACCCGCTCGCCGTCGTGCTCCATGTCCACCCCGCGAGCGTACGGTCGACAGCGCGCGGCTCAGTCGGCGAGCGCCTCGGCCAGCTCCTCCAGGAAGCGGCTCTCGGCGAGGGTGACCCGGATGCCGCCGAGCGCGAAGATGCCGCCGATGTGGGCCGCGCCACACACAGCGGCGGCCGCCTCGGCGAGCCAGGCCCGGTAGCCGGCCGCGTCGACCAGCCGCGCCTTGCGCTTGAGCACCTCGTTGGCGTGCCGGCACGCGGTCAGGGTCTGCACGATGTTCGCCTCGGTGTCGTCGATGATCTCGCCGAGGAATTCGCCGCGGTCGTCGGCGGCGTAGATCGCGGCCACGATCTCCCGGACGAGTGCGCTGGGGGACGAGCGTCCCGCCGCGATCGCCTCAAGCCCGGCGAGGGTCTCGGCGACGGTGCGACGGGGGGTGTCGGCCTCGGCGAGCGTCGCGGCGATGACGACCCGCCGGGGCAGGGTGACGAGCAGTTCCCACTCGTCGCGGTCGAAGGCCAGCGCGGCTGGTGGCCTGGTGGCGGAAGATTCCTGCGACATGGCGACCTCCCACCGCCAGCATAGCCCGTGACCTGCTCACATTCGGGCTCCGTGTCAGTCGGCGACGGCGCAGCTCCATCCGTCGTAGCTGCCGCCGTGGCGGTCGGCGGCCGTCTTCACCGACCAGGTGACCTCGTGGACGGCGGGCGGGCTCACCGCGTCGGTACGCACGGCGGTGAGGGCGAACAGGCCCTCGTCGTCGCGCTCGACCGTGACGTCGAAGCCGATCGTGCGCAGCTCGTCGGCGGCTCCCTCGGCCGGGTCGGTGCCGTCGAAGTACGCCACGTGGGTGAGCGGGCGGGGGGCGGCGAGCGTGTCGCCCTGGGCGTCGAGCACCGCGATGAGGGCCAGGTCGTTGACGATGTGCGCCTGCCGCTCGTCGGGGGCCAGCTCGTCGCGCACGAACGCCCACTGCGGGTCGTACTGGGTGGCGGTACTGACCGTCAGCAGCGGGCCGGTCGCCAGCGGGAGGGGGGCCGACGGCTCGGCCGGCAGGTGCGCGGTGCTGCGGCTGGCCCCGCCGCCGGTGACGCGGCCGATCACGTGGCCGCCGAGCGACTGCACGGCCGCGTCCAGGGCGCTGTCGAGGCGCTCAAGATCGGCCTGGGTGGCCGCGTCGGGCATTCCGTCGGGTCCGGGCCGGTAGCGCGCCTCCACGTCGAGGCGGATGGGCAGTTCCATGACCGGGGCGGCGGCGACCGCGCCGAGGTCGACGACACAGATGTGGGGTTCGTCGCCAGGGTCGGCCGGGTAGGCCGCCCACTCCCGCTCCCATCGGGCCGACCGGCGGCCCAGGAGACGTCCGATGAGGCCCATGGTTCCTCCGGGGTGCGTGCGCCGGGTGTGCACAACCCCGGGAGTCTCCCAGACGGCGCGCGAATGCCGAAACCCCGCAACCGGTGGCTTAATTTGGTCGATCGGGCGATAGGGGGTCATCACTGACGGTTATGGTGACGCTCCGTGTGGAGAAACCGTCCATAGACGCAGCAAGCGGCGGGGCCCTCCCCGGCACCCGCCGCCTACGCTTGTGAAAGTCATTCTGTCGGCCCTGGTCACGGTCTGTGAAGAGGCGCCGGGGAGACCTGGGTCACAGTTATTCAACCGTTACTAAATCATGGGTTTGCGGCGCGCAATTTGCACGCAGCGTGACCACATTCGACAGTGGGACAGCGCCGGCCCGATACCGACAGGTACGCTCATCGTCGCCATGGAGACCCTCACTCCCCGCGCTCGTCGCAGCCGCGTCGTCGCCACGATCGCCGGCCTTCTCCTGCTGCTGGCGGGCAGCCTCTGGGGCTCGGACGACCACTTCCCGTTCGGGCCGTTCAGCATGTACGCCGGGGTCAACCGGCTCGACGACCCCGCCCCCGACACCCGGGTCGAAGGCACCGACGCGACCGGCGCCACCGTGCTGCTGACCGAGGCCAACACCGGCATCAAGCGCGCCGAGATCGAGGGCCAGATCGACCGCCTGCGCCGCGAGCCTGCCCTGCTCACCTCGATCGCCTCGGCGTACGCCCAGCGCAACCCGGCCGCGCCGGCGCTGGCCGAGGTGCGGGTCGTCATCCGCTGGCACGAACTGCGCGGCGGCGAGCCGACCGGCGCCTTCCGGGATGAGGTGGCATCGACATGGCGGCCCGCCTGACCAGGTGGCTCACCGAGCCCGTACCCAAGGGACGCGTGGCCGCCTTCCGCACGCTGGTCTACCTGTTCGTGGTCGGCGACCTGACGATCTTCACCCCGTGGGTGCGCGGCCACGCCGACCTGCCCGGCGACCTCTACCAGCCGCTGTTCGTCGGCCGCCTGCTGCACCTGCCCACCCCGACGTACGCCCTCGTCTGGACCGTCTTCACGGCCCTGGTGGTGAGCGCCGCCGTCGCGGCCACGGGCCGCGCGCCACGCCTGCTCGGCTGGGCCGTCTTCGCGCTCTACTTCGAGTGGATGATCATCGCGATGAGCTACGGGAAGGTCGACCACGACCGCTTCGCGTTCCTCATCGCGCTGGCCGTCCTGCCCACGGTCGGCGCGGCCCGCCACGGCGACCGTACGCTCAGCGAACGCGCCGGCTGGGCCCTGCGGGTCACCCAGCTCGCGGTCGTCGCCACGTACTTCCTGGCCTCGTGGGCCAAGCTGCGCTTCGGCGGCATCGACTGGATGTTCGGCTCCGTGCTCATGCGGGCGATCATCCGGCGCGGCACCTGGCTGACGGACTTCCTCACCTCGGCGCCGGGCATCCTCGTCGCCGCGCAGGTCGGCATCATGGCGTTCGAGTTGCTCAGCCCGCTGATCTTCCTGACCCGCGGAAAGTGGCGCACGTACGTCGTGGCGTACTTCTACGGGTTCCACCTGATCACGTTCGCCACCATCACGATCTCGTTCGCCCCGCACCTGGTCGCGATGACGTCGTTCCTACCGCTGGAGCGGGTCCGCCCGATCGTGTGGGCCCGCCGCGCCCTAGGCCGCCGGCCCGCCGACCCCGATGCCGGTGACGCCGGAGGCGTCGAGCCGGGTACGGGC
>JAEZGP010000458.1 GCA_023437285.1 Actinomycetes bacterium
ATGTTGTGCTGTCCGCGTCGCTCCGCCTCGACCCCGCCCGCGTCGTCGCGCCGGTGTCCCGCCGCACCTTCGGCTCGTTCGTCGAGCACATGGGCCGCTGCGTCTACACCGGCATCTACGAGCCGGGCCACCCGCTGGCCGACGAGGACGGGTTCCGCACCGACGTGCTGGAACTGACCCGCGAACTGGGCGTGACCACGGTGCGCTACCCGGGCGGCAACTTCGTGTCCGGGTACCGCTGGGAGGACGGCATCGGCCCCGTCGCCGACCGGCCGCGCCGCCGGGAGATCTCGTGGCACAGCGTCGAGACCAACGAGATCGGCCTGGACGAGTTCGTCCGCTGGTGCGCCAAGGCGGACGTGGAACTCATGTACGCGGTCAACCTCGGCACGCGCGGCCTGCAGGAGGCGCTCGACGTCCACGAGTACGCCAACCACCCGTCGGGCACCGCGCTGTCGGACCTGCGGGTGGCCAACGGCGCCAAGGAGCCCCACAACATCCGCATGTGGTGCCTGGGCAACGAGATGGACGGCCCCTGGCAGACGGGCTACAAAACCGCCATGGAGTACGGGCGGCTCGCGGCGACCACGGCACGCGCGCTGCGCGCGGCCGACCCGACGATCGAACTGGTGGCGTGCGGGTCCTCGGGCGCGGCGATGCCGACGTTCGGCGCGTGGGAGGCCACGGTCCTGGAGGAGTGCTACGACGTGGTCGACTACATCTCCTGCCACGCGTACTACGAGGAGCACGACGGCGACCTCGGCTCGTTCCTGGCCTCGTCGGTCGACATGGACCGGTTCATCGCGGGCGTGGCGGCCACCGCGGACGCGGTCGGTGCCCGCCTGCGCTCCCGCAAGAAGATGCAGATCTCGTTCGACGAGTGGAACGTCTGGTACCTGTCGCGCTTCCAGTCCGGCCCGGCCCGCACCGACTGGCCGGTCGCCCCGCGCGTCATCGAGGACGAGTACCACGTCGCCGACGCCGTCGTGGTCGGCGGCCTGCTCATCTCCCTGCTGCGCAACAGCGACCGGGTCACCGCCGCCTGCCTGGCGCAGCTCGTCAACGTGATCGCCCCCATCCGGTCCGAGGCGGGCGGCCCCGCGTGGCGCCAGACGACGTTCCACCCCTTCGCGACGACCTCCCGCCTGGCCCGCGGCAACGTCCTCGCCCTGACCGTGGACGCGCCGACCTACGAGACGGCCCGCTACGGCGAGGTACCGTCCGTGGACGCGGTCGCCACCCACGACCCGGCCACGGGCGACGTGTCGGTCTTCGTCGTCAACCGCGACCAGTCGTCGCCGGCCGCGGTCACCGTCGACCTGCGCGCCTTCGGCGGCTCGTTCATGGTCGCCGAGGCGTGGACGCTCGCGGACGACGACCTGCGCGCGACGAATACCGTCGACGCCCCCGACCGGGTCACCCTCCGCCCGGCGGAGGCGACCGTCGACGGCACGCTGCTACGGGCACCGCTGCCGCCGGTCTCCTGGACGGCGCTGCGACTGTCCCCGCAGCCCGGCTGACGTACGCTCCACCAGCGCGGCTCAGTAGACGAACGGCCAGCCGGCCGCGTCGTACCCGATGCGGTTGATGCCGAGATAGGACGCGCCGCTGCTCGTGTAGTAGTGGTAGAACAGCACGTCGCCGTCGTTGTCGGTGATGACGGCCTGGTGGCCGGGGCCGATGATGCCGCCGTGGGTGGCGAGCACCTGCGTGCCGCCGCCGGCGGTCATGGCGACCCCGTTGCGGTCGGTGTACGGACCCGTGACGCTGGTCGAGCGGCCGACCATGATGCGGTACGTGCTGTTGGCACCCTGGCAGCAGGTGTCCCAGGAGACCCACAGGTAGTAGTAGCCGCCGTGCTTGGCGATGAACGGTGCCTCGATGGCGGTGGTGCCGCCGGAGCGCGCGGCGATGCTGCGCACGGTCGTGTCGGACCGCAGGCCCGTACCGGGGTTGAGCGCAATCAGCTTGAGTCCCGACCAGAACGAGCCGAAGCTGAGCCACCACTTGCCGGCGTCGTCGACGATCAGGTTCGGGTCGATCGCGTTGTAGGTGGAACTGGACGTGGTCTCGATGACGAGGCCGCGGTGGGTCCAGCTGCCCGAGGCGCCGGTGGGACTGGTGGCCAGGAAGATCGCCGACCGGTTGGAGCCGAACGTGGACGCCGAGTAGTACAGATAGTATTGTCCATTGTAGTACGAGATGTCCGGCGCCCACAGATTGTTGCTGCCGCCCGTGTACGTCGTCGTCCACGACGCGCCGCCGGGGAACACCGACCCGGCGTTGCGCCAGGCGGTACGGTCGGTCGACGTCTTGAGCTGAATGTTCGTGCCGGTGTGCGCGGCGATGTAGGTGCCGCCGGGCGTCTTGACGACCGCCGGGTCGTGCACGCCCGTGTTGCCGCTGACGAGGCCGGGGTTCGGGTACGACGCGGGCGGGATGGTCGGCGTGGCGGGACCGCTCGTCACGGGCACGCTCGTCGGCGGCGTCCGCGTCGATGGCGGCGCGCTGGTCTGCGGCGCACCCGTCGTGGGCGGCGCGCTCGTCTGCGGCGTACGCGTGGTGGGTGGCGTGCCGGTCGTGGCCACCGCGCCGGTGCAGGCGACGCCGTTGAGCGCGAAGTCCGTCGGTACGGGGTTCGCGCCGGACCACGAACCGTTGAAGCCGAAGTTAACGCTCCCGTTGGTCGGGATCGACGCGTTGTAGCCCATGTTGGCCGCCCGCACCTGCGCGCCGGCCTGCGTGACCGCGGCGTTCCATGCCTGCTGGACGGCCTGGCCGGCGCCGAACGTCCACGTCAGCGTCCAGCCCGCGAGCGGATCGCCCAGGTTGGTGACGGTGACGTCCGCGCCGAACCCGCCGGACCACTGGTTCGTCACGCGGTAACTCACGGCGCAGCCCGCAGCGGCGGCCTGCGCCGCGACAGCGACGACGCCGCCCGCGGCGGCGACCAGTGCGGCGAGTCCACCGGCCAGGGCGAGTCGTCGGGACCTGCGCGCCATGCCACTCTCCTCGCGACGTCATGCGACAGCGATGCATTCATCATCGTCGACATGACGAAGGG
>JAEZGP010000468.1 GCA_023437285.1 Actinomycetes bacterium
GGGGGGGGGGGGGGGCGGGGGCGGGGGGGGCGCCGCCGCGGGGCGGCCCCGACCTGCCCGTCGCGGCGACCGAGTCGGCCGGGGTGGTCCGCGACCAGGTGACGCGGGTACGGTCCGGACTGGCCGACCGCGAGGCGTTCGCGGCCGAGGCGCGCGTCGACGCCTACCGGTCCGTGCCCGGCGACGCGCTACTCACCGGGCTGCGGGGCAAGGACGTGGTGCTCGCGTTCGTGGAAAGCTACGGTCGGGTGGCGCTCGACGACCCGGCGGTGGCTGCGGCGTTGAACGCCGGTGAGGCGCGGCTGCGGGCGGCCGGGTTCTCCGCGCGCAGCGCGTACGTCGCCTCGCCCACGGCCGGCGGCGCGAGCTGGCTGGCCCACGCGACGGTGCAGTCCGGACTGTGGATCGACAGCCAGCGCCGCTTCGCCCACCTGATGAACACCGACCGGCTGACCCTGTCCGGTGCGTTCCACCGCGCCGGGTGGCGCACGGTCGCGGTCGCGCCGGCCAACTTCGGCGACTGGCCCGAGGCCGACTTCTACGGCTTCGACCGCGTCTACAACGCCGGTGACCTCGGCTACCGCGGACCGCGGTTCACCTTCGACTCGACTCCCGACCAGTTCACGCTCGCGGCGTTCCACCGCGCCGAGCGGGCGGCGGCGGGCCGGCCGCCGGTGATGGCCGAACTGGACCTCATCTCCAGTCATGCGCCATGGTCCCCGGTGCCACCGATGCTTGACTGGTCGGCGCTCGGTGACGGCTCGGCGTACGCGTCGGCGGCGGGGTCGCGCGACATCCCCGAGTCGGTCCTCAGCCGCGACGCCGGGCGGGTACGCGCCGACTACGCGCGCTCTGTCGCGTACTCGCTGAGTTCGTTGACCGACTACGTGGCGCGCTACGGCGGCGAGAACCTCGTCATGGTGTTCCTCGGCGACCACCAGCCGGCACCGCTCGTGGCCGGCGACAACGCGCCGCGCGAGACACCGATCACGATCGTCGCCCGCGACCGGTCGATCCTCGACCGAATCGCCGGTTGGGGCTGGTCGGACGGCCTGCGCCCCGCCACGCCCGCCCCGACCTGGCGCATGGACACGATCCGCGACCGCCTCCTCTCCACTTTCACCACCCCGTAACCCGCCCCGCCCGCCCTCCCCGCTCGCCCTGCCCCGCCACGCCGCTCACCGCGATGTTTGGACAGTTACGCGTCGAATTCCGGGACCGGGTAAGGCCCGTAACTGTCCGAACGTTCGCGGACCGACGGGCGGCGGCGGGCGGGCGGCGGGTGTTTGGACGGTTACGCGTCGAATTCCGGGCCGGGTAAGACCCGTAACTGTCCAAACGTTCGCGGCGCGGCGCGGCGCGGCGCGGGGAGGGAAGGGCGCGGGGTGGGGTCAGGGGCGGCGGCGGGCGTAGATGTCACCGGAGCGGTGGTGGGGGCGGACGTGGTCGGCGAGGTGGCGGGACAGGGCCCCGGCGTCCAGCCAGGTGGGGCTGGCCAGCTTCATCGTCTCGACGGGGGAGTAGTTGTATTCGTAGTCGCCGAGCTTGTCCACGAGGGACAGGGCGTCCAGCGCCGCGGTGTGGGCGGGCGGCAGGTACTCGAAGGAGAGCGCCTTGAGGGGGCGGGTCAGGCCGCGCAGGACGTCGACCTCGAAGCCCTCCACGTCGATCTTGCAGAAGGCCGGCTCGCCGTGGGTCGCGATGAGCTGGTCGAGGGTGACGACGTCGACGTCGACGGAGGCGTCCCAACGCACCCGGGCGAAGCTGCGTTCGGCGGTGACCGCGCCGATCCACTCCGGCGACAGGGACGACACCGTCGGCGTGGCGGTGGACACCGCGAGCTGGGCTCGGCCCGCCCGCGCGCCGACCGCTACCGCGACGATGTGCACACCGCTGTCGCGGCCGTGCAGCAGGCGCAGTACGCGCAGGCAGTCGGGCTGCGGCTCGACGGCGATGACGTCGGCGCCCAGCGACCGCCAGACCCGTACCCGGCTGCCGACGTGCGCGCCGATGTCGAAGCCGAGGTCACCGGGGCCGAGGAACTGGGCGTAGAAGCGGCGCAGCCGCCGGTGGCGGCCGGGAATGCCGCGGTACATGACCAGCGACCGCGCGATGCCCCACACCCGCCGCGTCATGCGCCGACCCTACCGCCCGACGGCCGCCGGGTGGCCCAGCCTCGCCGTGGCACCGGCTGGGCTAGGGTGTGGCCGGTGAGGCCAGGTACGGGGGAAACGGCCGGCTACGTCGGGCGACGCCGAGGGCGCAGCGGTGTGGGCATGTCGGTTGTCGACGGGCTCGCCGTCGTCGGCGGCGCGGCGCGGCTGTGGTGGCGGCACTGGCCGGCGCTGTTCGCCGTCTGCCTCCTCGGCGCGGCGACCTCCGCGTGGCTCATCCGCCTCGCCGTGGTCGTCAGCAGGGCCAACGGTACGGCGGGGCTGCTCGTCTTCCTGCTCGCGCCGCTGGCGACCATGACGAGCCTCGTGGTCATGCTGCTGCTGGTCCGCCCGTCGTTGCCGCGCCTGCGCGACGGCGGCCGGGGCAGCGCGGCCGACCTGCTGCGCCACATGACGAGCCTGCTGGTGCCGTTCCTGGTGGTCTACGCCAGCCTCGGCATGCTGGCCGACGACGGCCGCACGTACATGTACGCGCTCTACGAGGACGAGGTACTCGCCAACGGGGCCGTGTTCGCCGGTCCCGACGCCATCGACATGAACAGCCGCTTCCCGTTCACCGTACGGTTGACGGTGGTGGTGGCCATCCTGGTCGTACTGGTCGTGCGGTGGGTGGTGCCGCGCTGGGACCGGCTGCGCAACTGGGTCCTGTTCGGCCTGGTCATGGGCTATGTGGAACTGCTGTGGCTGAGCCAGCTCGCGCGCCACGTCAGCCCCCGCAACGAGTGGTGGCGCGAGCGGCAGTTGGTCGCCTGGCTGGAGTCGGCCCGGGCGCGGGCGGCGCAGGCGGCCGGGCCGGGGGAGGACGTCGTGACCTGGGTCGGCGACCAGCTCGCCAAGGCCGACGTGGTGCTGCTGGCGCCGTTGACGTTGCTGCTGCTGGGGGCCGTCGTGTACCGCCGCGAGATTCAGGTGTCGCTGGACGTCGACGAGGACAAGCCGCCGCCGAGGTGGCTGGGCGAGTTGCCCCGCCCGATGCGGTGGCTCGGCACCGGCATCCACGTCGACCTCCGCAACCGGTTCGGCGCGCTGGTCAACGGCGTGCGGATGATGCGCCGCGTCGGGTTCATCCCGACCCTGTTCTGCTGCCTGCTGTTCACTGCCGCCCTCGCCGTCGGCGACCTGGCGTGGGAACTGGAGCGGTTGCTGATCGGTCCCCAGGACCTGCACAGCCGGTGGAGTCCGTTGTCGTTGCCGCTGACCACCATCAACGAGGCCATCGGCCTGGTCGCGGTCACGTGCGTCGTGGCCGCGAGCATCGACCGGATCCTGCTCGTGGGCGGCCGCGGCAGCGTCGCGCAACCGCCCGCGCCGCCGGCGGCAGCGGTGGCGTCCGCGCCGGTCGCTCAGCCCTCGGGCGTGAGCCGCACGTAGCGGGGCAGTTCACCGCTGAGGGTCACGCGTAGGGCCTCGGGCGTCGAGGACACCAGGAACGACGCTACGACCGTGAAGGGACCGGTCTTCGGTGCGTCGTACGGGCGGGAGCAGCCGTAGCCGCGCTCGACGTCGACGTTGCTGAGCTCGTCCGGGTTCGCGCTGAACGTACGGCCCTGCCGGTCCTCCAGGTACAGGGCGCAGCCGCCGAGCGGCGCGTCGGCGTCCGCGTCGACTTCCAGCGTCGCCTGCCAGACCTGAACGGTGGCGGGCAGGGTGACCGCCTGGCCGGCGTAGGTCCGCAGCGCCGTGGGGCGTTGCAGGGCCACGAGCCGCACCTTCCCGCCGCCGTAGGAGACCCACTGGCCGTTCGGGCCGCTGATCGGCTCGGTCGGCGCGGTCGGGAACCACGCGTCGTACGCGTCGGCGAGGCCCGGGCCGATGGCCGCGACGAGGAGGGGCACGATGACGAGCAGCCCCCACCAGTTGCGCCGCCACCACCCGGGGCGCCGAGGTCCGGCCGGGACCGGGTCGCCGAAGCCCGGGTAGCTGGCTTGGCCGACGCCGTCCGGCGTCGGCGGCCCGGGCTGGCCAACATACCCCGCCGGCGGCAAGAACCCGGCCTGCTGCGGATACGCCGCCGGCGGCGGATATCCGGGTTGTACGGCCGGGTGTCCGGCTTGCGGTGGGTAGGTCGGTTGCGGTGGGTAACCGGTCGGCGGCGCGTAGGCCTGCCCCGGCGGCCAGCTCGGCGCCGGTGGCTGGCCCAACGCAAGTGGTTGGCCCAGTGCGGGTGGTTGGCCGGGCGGCGGGGCGGTCCACGGGACGCGCGGCTGCGGCGTACTCATCCGACCACTTTCGTCGGCGCGAGGGTGGCCTGCTTGTCCGTGGCCCAGGTGTCCACGGTGGCCCGATCCACCCGGTCGAGGTCCACGGCGATCAGGGCGTCCATCCGGTGGTCGATCGGTCGCTCGCCGAGCAGGACGGTGAGTTTTCCGGCGGCCACGTCGCGGGGCACCTCGAAGGCCACCTCGCCCTCGATCGGCACGCCCGGTTGCAGCGTGTAGCCGCCGTGGACGCCCTGCTTGATCCGGTCGCTGTCCCAGTACAGGCGGCCCTGGGCGTCGCGCAGCGCGCAGTAGCCGATTGACATGGGTTCGCGCTGGGCGGTGACCCGGACGGTGACGATCACCCAGACGCCGGTGGTCTCGTGCGGCCGCGCGCCGCCGCGTTCGGTGATCGCGCCGGCCCCGCGTGTGGAGATGACGGCCGCGCTGAACGTCCGGGCCGGTGTGTCCTCGCCCAGGTTGGCGCTGATCTCGAAGGGTCGCTGGAAGTACGCGGTGTCCGTACTGAACTGCAGGATCCGGTCGCCGACGTTGATGACCAGCAGCAGGGCCGCGACCGCCGCCACCCAGTAGCCGACCCGGCGCAGCGTCCGCAGGGCGGGGTTCACGCGTTTCTCCGGTCCTCGACGGCCACAGTGAGCACCGCCCGCTCGGTGTGGTCGAGCCAGCTTCGGGTCTGGTCCAACGTGTCCACGCGCAGCGTCTTGCCCCAGATGATGACGTCGAGGCTGGCCGGCACGGGCGCCTTGGCGTCCTGCTCCCACGCGAAGATCAGCGGTTCGGCCATGCCGGGGTGCAGCGCCGGCATCTCCGTGTAGTCGCGCAGCAGCATGATGGTGGCGGGTTGCTCGCTGGTCAGCCGCTCGGCGCCGGAGATCCGCAGGATGTCGGACATGTCGTTGCGGGTCTCGTCGGCGGTGACCTCCACGGTGGCCAGCACGATGACCCACCGGTTGGTCTTCTTCTCGGCCCGCAGCGGGGGCTGGTCCCTGAGCAGCCGGCCGCCGGTCACGGTGACCCGCCACGGGCCGGCGTCGTAGGCCTGGTCGACCTCGACGCGCGCCAGTCCGGCGTACTGCGCGGTGTTGGCGTCCTTCAACCCGCCGAACGGGATCGTCGCGACCGCGGCGAGCACCATGAGGCCCGCGATCACGCGGTGCGGCGAGAACGCGTGGCGCAGCCCCACATACGGCCCGACGCGGTAGACGCCGTCGCCGCCCTGTCCCCCGAAGGTGCTCGACACGAGGCCGGAGTCTACGAGACGGGTCTCGACGCCGCCACCGGCGTCAACGTCGTACGGCGGAGCTCGCGTGCCAGTCGGCGAGGAAGGCATCGACGAGGCTGTGTGCGCGGCTCACGGCGTCGAAGCGTTCCTCGACCCGGCGGCGGCCCATGGAACACAGCGCGTCGGCGGCCTCGTTGAGCAGGTGACCGGTGTGCGAGCGGACGTGTTCGAACGTGAGGTCGGGCCGGTCGGCGACCGCGTGGGCCAGTCGCACCAACGTGGGCGGCCGCCCCGACGAGCGCGGCCGCAGGTTGTAGCCGGCCGGCATCGCCGTGGTGTCGCCGGCCCCCCAGCGCCGCAGGTAGGACAGGGCGATCCGGCTGTCGAGCAGGACGGTCAGCCGCTCGGCCGGCTCGGCGAACCCCGACAGCAGAAACTCCACCGCCCGCAGCTCATTGATCAGTACGCGTGACGGGCCCGTCGGGTCGAGCGGGTCGGTGGGTCGTCCCCGCAGCCCGAACCGTCCATCGGTGACGACGTAGCCCAGCCCGGCGCAGCGCCGCTTCCAGCTCGCGTCGGTCGCCGCGACAAGATCTTCGGTGTACCGGGCCCAGCGCGCGACGCGGCCGCGTCCGCCGGCGCTACGTTCCCGCGCCATCGTCGCGGCCGCGGTACTGGGCGGGCAGGCGTGCGCGGCGGCCAGCCGCTCGGCGGCGGCGATCAATTGCTCCGCCCCGGCGTACTCGTCGTAGCGGGCGGCGGCGACCGCGAGCTGGATCGGGTCGGTGAGGTCGGGGCAGTCCGGGCACTGTGGGCCGAACAGACGGGGGCGCAGCGTCCCGGCCCGCTCGCGCAGGGCGTCGGGGAACAGCGGCAGGGCCTGGTCGAATTCGTCGGGCCGCAGGCCCGGGCGGGTGAGGCGGGGTACGGACATCGGACTCCTCCCTCCAGGGCAGCGACTGTAGGGCGGCGGCCACGAGTCCACATCGGCCGAAGCGGTCATTACTGGAAAAGAGTGGAGGATGCTAGGGTCGCCGCCGTGGCGGAGTCGGCGGAGGAGCTCGAGCGGCGCATCGACGGCCTGCGCACCGCCGTGCGCCGGGCCCTCGTGGGGGGCGACCGTACCCGCGCCGCCGCGCTGCGCCGCGAGCTGCGCCAGGCGGAGCGGGCCTGGGACGAGGCCGTCGCGGCACTGGCCGAGAC
>JAEZGP010000472.1 GCA_023437285.1 Actinomycetes bacterium
GTCCAGCGCGGCGGCGCACGCCGGGGCGGTCGGCCGGCGGACGCCGACGTGGGCCGCCTGCCGCAGGCCCAGCGCCAGCGAGCCGCACAGCAGGGACAGCAACGCGGCCATGTCGTACGCGCGCAGCGCCGCCTGCGTACCGAAGGGCACCACGTCCTGGTTGTGCAGGTTCGTCGGTACGCTCTGCATGCTCGCCGGCAGGGCGGCGCGGCGGATCTCGACGACCAGCGCGGTCGTGGCGAGCTGGACGCCCTGCAACCCGTGGTGCTGGCCCGGCCGCGCGGTCAGCATGGGCGGCAGGCCGCCGTTGCGGTTCGGGTCGACCAGCAGGTCCAGTTGCCGTTCGGCGAGGTTGGCCAGCTGGGCGGTGACCGTGGCGAGCAGGTCGGCGGCGAACGCGGCCGGTTGGCCGAAGAAGTTGCCGCCGTGCGCGACCACGTCGTCGTCCGGGAAGAACAGCGGGTTGTCGCTGACGCCGCGCAGGTCCGCCGCGACCACGCCGTCGACGTAGCGCAACGCGTCCTCCGCCGCGCCGAGCAGCTGCGGCGAGCAGCGGATGCTGTAGGGCTCCTGTAACGCCCGCGAGCCGGACGGGGTGAGGCCGGCGAGCGTCTTGCGCATCGTCTCGCCCACGTCGGCCGCGCCGCGGTGACCGTACGCGGCCAGCAGCCGGGCGTCGCAGAACCCGACGTCGGCGCCGAGCAGGTCGACGAGCAGGCAGGTGAGCAGCGTCAACGCGCGGTGCGTGGCGCGGACGCTGTCCAGGGCCAGGGCCAACGCGGCGGTCGTCACGGACGTACCGTTGACCAGCGCGAGGGCGTCGCGGCCGTCGAGGCCCAGCGGCGCCAGCCCGGCGCGGGTCAGCGCCTGCGCCGCGGGCAGCCGCTCGCCGTCGAGGTACGCGTGCCCGCGCCCCCGCAGCGCCTGCGTGGCGTACGCCAGCGGGATCAGGTCGCCGCTGGCCCCGACCGACCCGTAGCGGGGCACGGCCGGCACGAACGTCGTGGCGAACATCGCGGCGAGCCCGTCGACGACCCGCGCCGACACCCCGGACAGGCCCTGCGCGAGCGACCACGCGCGGATCAGCATGGTGGCCCGGGTGACGTCCGCCGGCAGGTCGGGCCCCTGCCCGGCGCCGAGGTGGGCCAGCGTGTTGTCGCACTGGTCGACGTCGGAGTCGCGGCCCCGGAAGCCCACCAGCGCGCCGAAGCCGGTGGTCGCCCCGTACACCTGGCGCTCCTCGTCGGACAGCACGCCGCGCAGGAACTGCCGGCCACGCTCGATCCGGGCCCGCGCGTCGTCGTTGACGATTACCGGCACGGGGGTCACGGCGCGGCGCAGGTCCGCGACCCGCAGCGGCGCGCCGAGGTCGATGACGGTCACGTCCCCGACCGTACGATTGAAATCTCAGAGCCTTCTGAACTGGCCCGACTACCGTCCACGCCATGGCGTACGACTACCTGGTCATCGGGGCCGGGCCGGCCGGCCTGCAGCTCGCCGCGCTGCTGGAGCGGGGCGGTCACGACTATGTCGTCCTCGAGCGCGGCAGCGGTCCCGGCACCTTCTTCACCCGCTACCCCCGGCACCGTCAGCTGATCTCCATCAACAAGGTGCACACCGGCTACGACGACCCGGAGCTGCGGCTGCGGATGGACTGGAACTCGCTGCTGTCCGACGATCCCGAGCTGCTGTTCACCCGCTACAGCCGGCGCTACTTCCCGCCCGCCGACGACCTGGTGCGCTACCTCGCCGACTTCGCGGCGCGCACCGGCGTGCGCGTGCGCTACGACACCGACGTCGTGCGCGTCGCCCGCGACGGCGACGGCTTCGTCGCCACCGACCACACCGGACAGACCTGGCAGGCCAAGCGGATCATCGCCGCGACGGGCGTGTCCCGGCTGTACGTGCCCGACATCCCCGGCATCGACGCGGTCGAGCACTACGACACCTTCGACACCGACCCGGAGTCGTTCACCGGTCAGCGGGTCCTCATCATCGGCAAGGGAAACTCGGCGTTCGAGACCGCCGACGCGCTGATCGAGAACGCGGCGGTCATCCACGTGGCCGGGCCGCACTCGGTGCGGTTCGCGTGGCAGACCCACTTCGTGGGGCACCTGCGCGCCGTGAACAACAACTTCCTCGACACGTACCAGCTGAAGTCCCAGAACGCGGTGCTCGACGGGACCATCGAGAGCATCGAGCCCCGCCCGGAGGGCGGCTACCGGGTGCTGTTCCGCTACGCCCGCACCGTGGAGGCGTTGCGGGTGCTGGAGTACGACCGGGTGATCGCGTGCACCGGGTTCCGGTTCGACGCCTCCGTGTTCGACGAGGACTGCCGCCCCCGGTTGGTGATCAAGGACCGCTTCCCGGAGCAGACCGAGGCGTACGAGTCGGTGAACGTACCGGGCCTGTACTTCGCCGGCACGGTCACCCAACAGCGCGACTTCAAGCGGTCCACGAGCGGCTTCATCCACGGCTTCCGGTACGGCGTGCGCGCCCTGTACCGCATCCTCGCCCATCGCTACCACGACGCCGACTGGCCCGCCGAGAAGATCGCGGCGACCCCGGACGGCATCGCCGACGCCATCGTCGCCCGGGTCAACCGCAGCTCCGCGCTGTGGCAGCAGTTCGGCGTGCTCGCTGACGTGGTCACCGTCGACGCTGACGTGGCCCTCTACCAGGAGGAGGTGCCCGTGCCGTACGCGTCGGCCGACGAGTTCGGCCGCCCCCGGCACGCCTTCGTCACCACCCTGGAGTACGGCGCCGACCACGACACCGTCGACCCGTTCGACGTCTCGGTGCCCCGGCCGCGGGAGAACGACGCCGACCACGCCCACGACGCCAGCTACCTGCACCCGGTGGTCCGGTACTACCGCGACGGCGCGCTCGCCGGCACCCACCACCTGGCCGAGAACCTCGAGAACGAGTGGAACTTCCCGGCCGTACACCAGCAGCCGTTGGCGGTGTTCGTCAAGGAGTGCCTTGCCGACGCCCGCTGACGTCCCGTACCCCGGGCCGGTCCTGGACCTGCTCGCGGCGGCCGGCGACCGGACGGTGTTCGAGCACGGCGAGCGGCGCGGCAGCGGCGCGCGGATGCTGGGCCTGGGCGGCCGGTTCGCGGCCGGGCTGCGCGCCGCCGGCG
>JAEZGP010000497.1 GCA_023437285.1 Actinomycetes bacterium
TACCGGCCCGGTGAGCGGAGAACGCGGTGGCGAAGTACCAGCCGATGAGCCTTGCGACACTTGCCAGGCACGTCGCCGCGACGGCTGACAGCCGGTTGCGGTGGAAGCTGGTGTGGGAGTTCCTGGAGGAGTACCGCTGGGAGCAGCCGGAAACCCAGGTCCGTCTGCTGCGGGCTGAGCCGGAACCGGCCGGCGACGAGCGGTGGGATGCGCTGCTGGCCGCGTTGGCCGAGCACCTGTGCGCGCAGCATGATCTTGCTCCGCCGGGGTGGGCCGAGCCGCGTGTGCTCCGGCGGGCGTGGTTTCCGGCGGAGTTGGCGATCCAGCGTGCTGACGCTCTGGTGCGGGCGCCGGCCGCGTTCCGCAAGCACGGCGTGTATCTGTCCGCCCATGATCTGAGCGCGGCATGACCGAGCGAAGCGAGGGCATCGTCAGGCTCAGGGGCAGTCATGGCGACGCCTCGCGCAGGGAGATGGCGGCGTAACCGACGCAGGCGCGGTCCTGATGGGCCGCTCCGACCTGGAGCGGGCTTTCACCGCACTGGGTGACCGGCTCCCGCCGTCGCGGTGTCGTCGCGGGCCTGTTCGTGGTGGGCGGGGCGGCGCTGACGAATGGCCGTGAGGCCACCGCAGGACCTTAAGCATGGCCGCCGCCGTCGGGAACCGGCGCTGGTGGTCCGGTCGTGGCGAGGGCGCCGCCCATCTCGCCGGAGAGCTGCAGCAGCCGGTGCAGGAGGTCGACAGATTGGCTGACCTTGTCGCGCTGGCCGGTGACCAGCAGGTCGAGGAGTAGACCACGAACTGCGCCAAGGCAGAGACGAGCATAAGTCTCGGCTTGGTCCCCAGCGATCCCGATCGACCGGCACAACTCGGTCACCGTGGGCAGCCATGCCGCGACGAGCTCCTCGCGCAGCGCTGTGGCATGTCCCTTTCCTTGAATGGCGTGCGCCGCGAGCTCGAAGAACAACGGCCCGTAGCGCAACGCCGCCTCGACCGTCTGCTCCCAGTACTGGGACGCGGCCTCGAAAGGCGGCAGGTCCGCCCCGTACGTCATGGTCATAACGGCGCGCTGTCGTGCCTCGACCTCCCGTGTCACCTCGGCCAGCAAACCTTCGCGCGAGCCGAAGTGGTAGATGAGCATGCGATGGCTCGTCCCGACCGCCTCGGCGATGCCGCGCAGGCTCGTGTCGCCGATGCCATGGCGACCGAAATGGTCAATAGCTGCGTCGAGCAGGCGTTCGCGGGGTGACCCGCCAAGCCTTTGCGCCGGTGACGATGTCATGTGCCGGGCGCGTGGGTGACGGTCTTGGCCAAGCTCTCGGCCTCAAGCTCGATGTAGCGCTGCGTCAGGCGACGCCAGACCAGGGCGGCGACGGCACCCATGGGCCCAAATTGCTCGATGCTGAGCGTGACGGTGGAACCGGTGGCGTCGGGGGCGACCTCGTGGCGGGCGATGGTTTTTATGCCCGGACCCCGGGACTCCCACGTGAAGCTCCTGCCCTCCACGACGTCGGTCACCTCCCAGACGGCACGCGGCAGCTTCGGCTGTCGGATCTGAACCCGGGAGCCGACCTGGAACGGCCCGTCATCGAGGCGCTCCACACTGTCGACCGTCGGCGTCCACTGAGGCCACCCGCAGACATCGAACAACACCTTCCACACAGGCTGTGGGGTTGCGTCGATGTGGCGGGTGGTCTTGAAGAGTCGGGCCATGTACCAAATGGTACATGGCTGAGGTGGTCGGCGACAGCTGACCGCCAACCAGTCCAGCTTGGTGAGTCGACTGACATCCGCGTGGTCGCAAGGAAAGAGACCGAACTCCTCACGCTCGTTCGATCGGGCAGCCGACCAGCCGGGGCCGAGAGGACCGCCCATGTCGAACCACCACGGCCCGGAGGGTTCGGATGCATGCGGCACGTCCTGCGGGGAGTGTCAGCGTTGAGCCAGGTCGAGACGGCCGCATGGCACAGGTCGTACGGCGTTGCGGCCAGTGGTGGGGCGAGCACCTCGGACGTGAACACGTCCGCGCGAGCGCGACGGCGTACCCGAGTGATTGTGCGCCAACCTCGGGCGTCACGAGTACTGATAGATGATCTGCGATCGCTTGATAATTCGGCAACGTTCTGGAAACATCAGCCATCGACAGTTGTGATCGTTAACATGCTCGTCGATGCAACCGATCGTCCGATCAAACCGCTGGTCAGGTGCCGGGAACCAAGGGAGGCGGCGCTCCTGCGGGCCGATCGCCTCGTGAGGGAACGGACTCCAACCTACAGCAGCGCAACCTCGATCTCGTCAGCACTTTTCGACCAGAGCATGGCCGTCTGCCAGAGAGATTTTGCGGCCTCCACAAGGACGTTGTCGGTTCCGGCGGCGACTGCGGCCGTCTGGTGTGCGAGCCCGGCGCTGCTGGCGCTGCCGTCCTCATCGGTCCGGCTACTCCGGTGCGGGCGGCCTCGACACAAACCCTCGACACAAACCAGGTCTTCCGCTCCGACCCATCCGTTACCAGGAGGTACCGAAGGTGCAAGGACACACATCCAACCCCGCGCTCTCAACGGATACGAGCGTTGACAGAGTGCCACGCCGCTTTCGGGGGCGGCTGGTCAAGTTCGTCACGGCCGGGATCGTCGCCGCCGTCGGGTTGGTCACCGTGGCGGTCGCGACCTCGCCGGCGTCGGCCGCCGACAACCCGTACCAGCGAGGTCCGGACCCCACCCGGACCAGCGTGGCGGCCGTGAACGGCCCCTTCGCCAACACGTCGGTCAGCGTCCCGACCGGGTACGGCTTCAACGGCGGCAGGATCTACTACCCGACCGACACCAGCCAGGGCACCTTCGGGGCCATCGCCATCTCGCCCGGCTACACCGCGTTGTTCTCAGCGGAACTGGCGTGGATGGGGCCGTGGCTGGCCTCGCACGGCTTCGTAGTGATCGGCATCGAGACCAACAGCCGAAACGACTTCGACACCGCCCGGGGTACGCAGCTGCTCGCCGCGCTGGACTACCTGACGCAGCAGAGCCCGGTGCGCGACCGGGTCGACCCGAACCGGTTGGCCGTTTCCGGTCACTCCATGGGCGGGGGAGGGGCGCTGAGCGCGGCCATCCGGCGCCCGTCGTTGAAGGCGGCGGTCGGCATCGCGCCGTTCTCGCCGTCGTCGAACCTGGCCAACGACCGGGTACCCACCATGATCTTCTCTGGGCAAGCGGACACGGTGGTCACCCCCTCGTCCGCCCTCAACCTGTACAACAGTCTGCCGTCTTCGACGGAGAGCGCCTACCTGGAGGTTGCCGGTGGAGATCATGGGTTCATGGTCGGCCGGTCGAACCCCGTACTGATCCGGACCATGCTGCCGTTCCTCAAGATGTTCGTTGACAACGACGCCCGGTACAGCCAGTTCCTGTGCCCGCTGCTGGACAACAGCGGTGTGGTCACCTACCGCAGCACCTGCCCGCTGCTGCCGTCAGTGCCCACGACTGCGCCATCGACCGGGACTGCGACGACGGCCCCACCCACGACGGCCACTCCGACGACGGCCACTCCGACCACCCCGGTCACCACGTCGCCTACCAGCGCACCCGCCTCGGTCGGTCGGATCGTCGGCGCCCAGTCGGGCCGCTGCATCGACGTACCCAACTCTTCGCAGAACAACGGCACCCGGGTGCAGCTCTACGACTGCCACACAGGGTCCAACCAGTCCTGGACGTACACCTCCGCCAAGCAACTACGGGTGTACGGCAACATGTGTCTCGACGCGGCGGGTTCCGGCAACGGGGCGGCAATCCAGATCTACAGCTGCAACGGTCAGACCAACCAGCAGTGGAACATCAACGCCAACGGCACCATCACTGGCGTGCAGTCCGGACGATGCCTGGACGTGTGGAGCACGGCCAACGGGGCACAGGTCCAGCTGTACAGCTGCAACGGGCAGGCCAACCAGCGGTTCAGCCTCGTGGCCCCCTAGCAGTGACCATGATCAACTCGACGAACGACCTGTTCGGGAACGCGGCGGTCCACCGACCGTGGGGCGAGATCCAACACATCTGAACAGGCCGGAGCGAGAAGGGGGGGGGGGGCGGGGGGCGGCGGGCGCCGGGCGCCGCCCGGCGCCC
>JAEZGP010000548.1 GCA_023437285.1 Actinomycetes bacterium
CTGGACTTCCTGCGGTGACGCGGGTGGGGCGGCGTGGCCGCCCCACCCGCTCGAACTACGGCGTGAACGTGATGTTCACCGTCTTCGTGCCGGACACCGGGACCAGGATGGTCTGGGCCCTGCCCAAGGTGTCCGCGTTCAGGTAGAACTCGGTGCCCCAGGTGTCGCCGGCCGAGCCCTCGATCCGCAACTTGATCAGTTGCGGCCCGAAGACCCGCACCGCGTACGTGCCGTTCGCACTCGTGTCGCCCGAGCCCATCTCGTCGTTCGTCACGGCATTGATCACCGTGACCCGCGCGCTGTTGGTGGCCTGACCGTTCGCCCCGACCACCTTGCCCGTGAGCGTGGTGCCCGCCCGGAGCTTGACGTTGTACTGGGTGGTCTTACCGGCCTTGACCTTGACCCCGTCGGCCAGCAGCCGGTTCGGCACGTCGCCGGACCACTGAGCCGCGTACTCCCGGTGCCGGAAGAACAACGTCCAGTCGTACGGGCCGAGATCGCCGATCGTGTACCGGCCCAGTTCGTCCGTCGTGACCAGCGGACCGCCGCCGTGCCCGTCGTTGAAGCTGGACACGTGCACGATGGCGTTCGCGACCGGGGCACCCGTGGCTTTGTCGGTGATGACACCGCGCACCGATCCGGCCTTGTCCAGCTTGATCGTCGCAAGCGTGGTGGTCTTGCCGCTGGTTAGCGTCAGCTTCTTCGCCTTCGCCTGGGCACCGACGCCGCCGCTGGCGCCGACCCACTGCCGGCCGTGCACACCGTCGGAAACCCACACGAACGCGTTGTACTCATCAGGACTGATCTTGTTCTGCGTGATGACACCCTGCGCGTTGGCGCAGATCCGCCGGCTCGTGCCCAGATGGCTCGGCCGGTCGGTCTTGACCAGCTCGACGCATGCACCAGCAACCGGGGCACCGGTCGCCGCGTCCTTCACCACCGTCTTGAACGTGGCGCCCTTGGTGAGCTTGACGGCCAGGCTCGCCTGCTGGCCGGTGGTCACCACCACGCCCGAGGTCTCGGACAACAGGTAGTCCGACGCCTCGTCCTCCACGTAGCTGCCGATCGTGTAGACACCGGCGCTCAGTGCCGGGAACTCCAGCGTGCCGTCAGTGGTGCACGCGTTGGTGATCCCACCGTTGTCGGCGTACGCGCAGAAGGTGACGATCGCCGCCCCGGTGGCCGCGTCCTTGGCCGTCACCGTGAGCGAGCCGGGCGCCAGCAACGAGTCGTCCACGACAACTGTCTGGCCCGCGCCCACCGTGATCGGATCGGCCTGGGTCGCGGTCGTCCTGCCCCGCGCCCACTGGCTGGCCGTGTCCGTCACGAACCGCACCTTGTACGTGCCCGGCGGCACGGTCACCGACCAGTCCCCGCTGTCGTCCACGTACGCGTTGAAGGACTCGTTCCCACCGCTGATCTCGATGGTCGCGTTGGTGACCGGGTTGCCTTCGTGGTCGGTGAGATGCCCCCGCAGCGTCGAGGTCGGGATCAGTTCCTCATTCACGACGTTGGTGCCCGCCGCGAAGGTGAGGACCGCCGCGTCCGCCTCGTCACGGACCTGGTGAGCCCACTGGGCGAGCCCGTTCGGCAGGATGAAGTTCACCTTGTACCGCCCCGGCCACACCTGCGCGAGGTAGTCGCCGTTGCTGTCCGTCCAACTCTGCGTGACGCCGCCGTCAACCGCGTCGTAGAGGTACACCTGCGCGTCCGCGACGGGCTCGCCCTTGTCGGTGAGCCGGCCCGTCACGGTCGCCGGCGGCAGCACCTGGTCGTCCACCGTCACCGTGGCGCCGGCACCGACCGTGATCACGTCGGCGTCCGCGGCCCGGGTCTGCTGGGTGGCGAACTGCGTCAGGCCGCCGTACCCGAATGGGCGGAACGCGACCCGGTAGTCCCCGGCCGGCACGATCGGGAACGTGTACCGACCGTCGCCGTCAGTCTGCGCGGACACCGCGATCCGGCCGTCAACGCTCGTCGCGTTGACCTCCTGGAAGCTGACCGGGGAGCCGTCCGGGTGAGTGAGCTGGCCGGTGATCTGCCCGTGCGGCGCGACCTCCTCGTTCAGCGTCGTGGCAGCGCCCTCCACGACGACGACGGGATCCGCCGACTCGAAATCCCATTTCTGGTGAGCCCACTGCCCGAGATAGCCGGGCAGCGTGAACTTCACCTTGTACGTGCCCGCCCCGACGTTCGGCAGCGCGTAACTGCCGTTGTCGTCGGTTGTGGTGGATTCGATCCAATCCTGGAACTCGCTGAAGACCGCGACCTGCGCGCCCGAGACGGCCGTCCCGTTGTCCGTTAACTTGCCCGCGATACCCGTCTGGGCCGGCGGCTGACCAGGCCGGAGTACGTCGTTCACCGTGGCGGTGACGTTGACCCCCACGCTGATCGACGCGGCCTGGGCGGCCGAGTACTTGCCGTACGCCCACTGGACAATGCCCGACGCCTCGAAGCGAACCTTGTACGTGTCCGTCGGGACCGACAACCGGTACTTGCCGTTGGCGTCGGTAGTTGTCCTCAGCGTGCGGGACCCAGACGTCGCGACCACCGTGGCGTTGGCGACGCCGGCCCCCGTCGGGTCCGTCAACCGCCCCCCGATCCCACCGAAGTCGATGATGGAATCCGTGATGGACACCGTGCCGCCACCGGGCACGTCGATGATCTCGGCGGTCGACCGCGAACCCTGCTGCCGGTACCACTGCACGGTGGTGGCCGTGCTTCCGGCCCTGACCGCGAACGACACCTGCACCGGCCCGGCGAACGCCAGCAGGGAGAACGAGCCGTCCGAGTTGAACGTCGTGGAGTTCATCAGCTCGCCGCCCGCACGGAAGACCTCCACCGTGCCCCGCGCCGGCGAACTGGTGTAGCGGGTCGCCGTACCGCTGACCGTGCCGATCGGCAGCAGCGTCTCGTTGACGACCAGTGGTGCGCCGGCCCCGACGGTCACGGCCGACGCCAGCTCCGGCGACGCGGCGGCCGGCACGTACTGCGTCAGCTGGGAGCCCGGGTCCACGAACTTCATCAGGTACGAGCCCGGCCACACGTACGGGATCGTGTATTCGCCGTTAGAGTCCGTGGTGGCGGTCGGGAACTCGTCCCCGTACCCGTCGTCCAGCGTGACCGGCGCGCCAGCCACCGGGTCACCGCCACTGGTGACGATCCGGCCGGTCACGGAGCCCGACGCGCCAACTGTCTCTTCGACATCGGTCTGCCCGCCGGCGGCCACGGTGATCGTCTGGGCGCCGTCCTGCGCGCGGTGAGTCTGGTGGAAGTACTGGCGAACGCCGCCCGGCAGGTCAAACCGCACCAGGTAGTCCCCGGGCGGCACCTCGGCCATGGTGAAGGCGCCCGCCGCGTCCGTGACGGTGGTGGCAATGTCAGCAGAGCCGTCGCTCGATTGCAGGACCACGCCGACATCGGCGAGCGGGGTCGTTCCGTCGAGCAGATGACCGGCGACGGTACCGGTGGTCTCGTCCGCGTACGCGGGGCCAGCAGCTGTGGCCACCAGCGCGAACGCGAGGAAACCGGCCACCGTGAGGCGGCCAAGGGACAAGGCAGGCATGAGTGGGGTGCCTCCGAAGGAGGGAGAAAGGAAGAAGAGAGGCTTTCAGCTATCGGTCAGCTTGCGTTGATATTAGGCCGGCGCATCGCCGCTTGGGGCCCCTCGGTTCGTCTGTGCCAGTCGTCCGTTTGGGTCCGCTTCGGGGCGGCGGGGATAGTGCTTTGGCAGGCGCCCCGCCGGCCCTGTATCCTCTACCGGCGGTGGTCCTGTACCTAGGACCGCCATGGAGGCTTCGCCTAGTACGGTCTATGGCGCCGCACTGCTAATGCGGTTGGGGTCTTAAAGCCCCTCCCGGGTTCGAATCCCGGAGCCTCCGCGCTCAGCCCGGTATGTACACTGGGCAGGCACCTGCGCCCGTAGCTCAACGGATAGAGCATCTGACTACGGATCAGAAGGTTAGGGGTTCGAGTCCCTTCGGGCGCGCAGCGATGACCAGCATTTATTGCTGGTCATCTTTGTTTTGTGGATCTGTGGGTGTCACGTGGGTGCGTGTGGGTGCGACCCGTTCCGGCCGCGTCGGCGGGCGTTGTGACGTTCTGACCGGTGCTTTCGGTGTTGCCGGTGGAGCGGTCCGGGTCGGAGCACCGGTGCGTGGTCGGCGGTCGGACCGGTTCTTGCGGGCCTTGTTCTTGATCTTCTTTCGGGTTCGGCGGGCGGCGGTGAGGACGAGTTCGGCGGTGGCGTCGGCGCAGCGGCGCTGTACCTCGGGAAGGACGCTGGTGTAGGTGTCGGCGGTGATCACGATGCTGGAATGCCCGAGCAGGTCCTGAACGGTCTTCAGGTCGGCACCGGCTTCGTGGGCCAGCGACGCGGCGCCGTGGCGCAGGTCGTGCAGCCGCACCGGCGGTAGCCCGGCGTGCTCGACGAGCTTGCGGAAGCGGGTGGTGGCGTAGTTCGGGTTGATCGGCTGGCCATCAGCGCGTGTGAACACGTACCCGGAGTCGACAACTTCCTGGCCGGCCTCGACGCGGCGGGTCCGTTGGTCGAGCTGGCGACGGCGGTGCGCCCGCAGGACTTTGACGGTCTGCTGGTCCAGCGCGACGGCGCGGCGGCCGGCTTTGGTCTTGGGTGGGCCTTCGACGATCTCGTACCCGGCGGTCGTGCGGTTGCGCTCGATCACCAGTACACCGCGATCAAGGTCCACATCGCTCCACCGCAGTCCGCACATCTCGCCGCGGCGTAGCCCACGTAGGGCGGTGAGCCACCAGAACCCGAACAACGAGTCGTCGGCGACATGGTCGAGGAAGGCGGCGAGGTGCTCGGCGGTCCACACGGCCACGGCGGGCCGGTCGCCGGTCTGTTCCCAGTCCCGTACGCGGGCGTCGGTCCAGACCCGGGCGTGTGGCTTCTGGTAACCGCTGATCTCGATGTGCCGGGCCGGGTTGCACTCGAT
>JAEZGP010000555.1 GCA_023437285.1 Actinomycetes bacterium
CCCTTCGGCCCCGGCACGCCCGCGCCGCCGCCCGGCGCCGGCACGCCGCCCGGGTCGCCGCCCGACGAACCATCCGCCTCCCCCGACGCGGCCGGTGGTGAGGACGAGTCCGCCGGGCTGGGCCGCAAGGCCAGCAAGGCGCTGGGCTGGAGCCTCGCGAGCACGATCCTGGGCCGGGTGGGCCGCATCGCGTTCGGCATCTGGATCGCCCGCCTGCTCGGCCCGGACGAGTTCGGCGTCTACGCCCTGGCGCTGGTCTTCCAGCTCGCCATCCTCAGCTTCAACGAGCTGGGCGTCAGCCTGGCGATCGTCCGCTGGCCCGGCCACCCGCGCGAGATCGCGCCGACCGTGGCGACCATCTCGGTGCTGTCCAGCGTGGTCATCTACCTCGGCTGCTTCTTCGCCACGCCGTACATCGCCTCCGCCATGGGCGCCCCGGACGCCACGCCGGTCATCCGGGTACTCACGCTGAGCGTCATCATCAGCGGTCTCGTGGCCGTACCGGTCGCCTTGCTGCAACGCAACTTCCGCCAGGACAAGCGGACCGTCGCCGACCTGACGACCGCCATCGTCAGCCCGCTGACCTCCATCGCGTGCGCGGTGGCCGGCATGGGGGCCATGAGCCTCGCGGTCGGTACGCTCGCCGGCAGCGTGGTCGGCGCCGCGCTGTTCATCTGGTTCGCGCCGGAGGGGCTGCGCTTCGGCTTCGACCGCGCCATCGCCCGCAAGCTGTTGACGTTCGGCCTGCCGCTGGCCGGGTCGAGCATCGTCGTCTTCGCCGCCGGCAACATCGACAAGATGGTCGTGGGCGCTATCTTCGGCGTGCGGTCGCTGGGCATCTACACCAACGCGTTCAACCTCTCCAACCTGCCGGTGAGCATCTTCTCCACGCCGATGCGCGCGGTGGCCCCGGCGGCGTTCGCCCGCCTGCAGCACGACAAGCCCCGCATGAACCGGGCGTTCCTCATGTCGTCGGGCCTGCTCGGGGCCATCGCGCTGCCGGCCTGCGTGCTGCTGGCCACCGCGCCGTACCCGCTGATCCGCATCGTCTACGGCACGGCGTGGGAGGCGTCGGCGACCGTGCTGCCGTGGCTGGCCGCGCTCGGCGCGCTGCGCATCTTCTTCGAGCTGATCTACGACTTCTTCGTGGTGCTGGCCAACACCCGCGCGGTGTTCACCATCCAGGTCGTCTGGCTCATCGCGCTCGCCCCCTCGATCTGGGTGGGCTCGCACTTCTTCGGCCTGCCCGGCGCCGCCGCCGCGCAGTTCGCCACGGGCCTGCTCGTGGTGCTGCCGTTGTACCTGCGGGAGCTTCGCCGCGCCGGCATCCGGGTCCGGTCGATCGCCGCCAGCGTGGCGGGGCCGGTCGCGGCGGGCGTCGTGGTGGCCGGCCTGGTGCTGCTGATCCAGGTGTTCGTGACGAACGACTGGGTGGTGCTGCCGCTCGTCGGCCTGGTGGGCATGGCCGCGATGGCCGCCGTCCTCTACCGCATGCGCGCCACCCTCAAGTCCCTGCGCTCCGCCTCCTAGCCTGGCGCGCCTCCTAGCCTGGCGCGCACTAAGGCCACCTGCGTACCGAATCACGGTCCCGATTCCGTACGCAGGTGGCCTTAGTGCTGCTTCGACGACGTTGCTATGACAGCGTCGCGAGCAGCGTCACGGCACCCGGGGGAGCACCTGGGTCGCCACCGCCTTGGCGAACAGGCGGTCGGCGTTGCCGCCCGCGGGAGTCGTGGCGTAGATGTCGACCTCCGTGTTGCCCTTGCGGATGAAGAGGTGGTTGGAGAAGAAGTGCGCGTCGTAGCCGAGGTCAGTCACCGGTTCCGAGTCGGGGTGGTTGGTGCCGAAGTCGGTCTCGGTGGTGGGCCCGAGCTGGATGGCCAACCGTGCCCCGGACAGCTGCCACTGGCAGTACCGCACCGTCGCGTCCGCCGGCGCGTCGTCGCGGTCGACCTGAAGGACCTGGGCGCCGCCGGCCAGCGTCGAGACCTCCGCCTCGGTGAGCAGCGTGCAGATGTCGGGGTAGCCGCTCGCTCCCGTACCGCTGCCGCCGCCGCCCGAGGGCGCGGCGGAGCCCGACGGGGAGCCGACGACGATCTCGGTGCCCGGGGCCGCGCCGGGATCGTCGCAACCGGTCAGGGCCAACGCGGCCGCTGTCGCAAGAACCACACCAATACGGACCACACGCGGTGGACAGATGGGCATTGTCAACTCCTCGGCTGGGGGCAGTGCGGGTGAATCTATGCGATGTGGACGGTCGCGGTCGCGTGCCGAGCCGACAGTGATCCGGCGGATGGCCGACTGTTCAGTGATCGATGGCCGACCCCGGGTCGGGACGTGTTGGGTCATGGTGGACCGGCGCCGCGGTCTCGACGCGGGCGATGAGCTGCTTGAGCCGCTCGATCTCGGCGGCGAGCGCGGTGCTGCCGGCGGCGGTGAGCGTGATCCAGGTGCGGGCCCGCTTGCCGGCGTACCCCTTCTCGACCTCGACCAGGCCGGCCGATTCGAGGACGCCGAGGTGCTGCGAGAGGTTGCCGGCCGTCAGGTCCAGTTGGGTGCGCAGGTAACCGAACTCGACCCGGCGCGCCTCGTGCGCGATGGCCAGGATGCCCAGCCGCACGCGCTGGTGCACCACGTCGTCGAGTCCGGAGACCGGGTGCGCGGCCTGCGGGGTCCCGGATTCGGCCGTCACCACCGGTGCCACCGCAGGGCGAGCACGAAGCCGACCACGGTCAGCGTCAGGAGTACGGCGTTGACGATGTGCGGGGCCCGGGGCCAGCGGCGCTCGAGCGCGAAGCCGACCGCGCCGGCGAGCAGCACGACGCCGTTGATGACCTGCGGCGCCAGGGACATGTCCGGCGTCGGATCCTGGGCGGGCCGCCACATCGTGTTGATCGGCACCAGCACGATCGCCAGGTAGCCGAGGGTGAACACCAGCAACCCGACGTTGCGTTCTAGCCAGGCCAGCACCAGCAGGGCGATGCCGATCGTGCCCCAGGGTGCGACCAGCCGGTCCAGCAGCATCACCCAGTACGGGAACGGTTCGGTCGGCACCGGGTGGCTGTCGAGGTACAGGCGGTACGACAACCACACGGCGGTGTGCAGGGCGGTGAGTGCCACGCCGGTGACCACGTAGGGCAGCACCCGGGTGGCGAGCCCGCGGGCCCGGGCGATCCGCAGATAGGCGAAGGCGATCACCGCGTACGCCAGCAGCAGCGCCGGGGGCCAGAAGAACGCCGCGTGCCGGATCTCGCAACTCCTGCCGTCGGCGACGGAAGAGCAGGTGCTGTCGAGGAAGGCCCAGTCCAGGGGGATCGCGGCGAACGTCATCGCGGCCAGCACCAGCAGGGCCACCCAGGTGACCCGCTGGTCAAGGCGCACCCGATGGGCGAGCGCGCGCACGTCGGACAGCAGCCGGCGGGCATCGCCAGCCGCCGGCACGGAGTCAGTTGTCATGCCAATAGATTTGCATAACAAACCTATTGGCGCTAGTACGTCACCGCGATTGCCCGCGGGGCAGCCGCTCGCGTGGATCGTCAGGAGCGGCGCTCGTCCTTCATGGCCTCGGCGGCCAGGGTCACCGCGTTCATGTCGTCACTCTTGGCCGTGCCGCGCAGGCGGTCGACCTTGCGGCGCACCTTGTGCGAGGCGAGCAGGACCGCCGACCGGGCACCGACCGTGGCCTGGCGCACGGCCGAGGTGTGCCGGGACGCCAGCGCGCTGCGGTAGATCTCCTCCTGCAGCAGGGCCGCCCGCTCCAGGCTGAACCGCCGCAGCGCCAGCCCTCGGCCGTACTCCCCGAGGTTTTCGCGAAGCGCGCTGTCCATGATCAGTGGTTCCAGGATGGCCCGCAGCCGCTGCGCCCCGCCGGTGCCGTCGCCGATGCCGTACCAGCCCTGGCTGAGGAAAAGGCCCACGCTGTCGGGCGTGAGCAGCTGCCAGAAGCCTTGCTCGCCCTGCACGACGAGCGGCTTGCCGAAGGCGAGCGCGCGCAGCGCCGAGCCGCCCATGCCGAGCATGATGTCGGCGGCGTCGTAGGCCGGACGCGGGTCGACCAGTTCCCCGGTCAGCACGATGACCTCCCGGCCCGCGCGCTGGTTCGCCGCGGCCGCGCGCTGGGCGACCTGGTCGCGCGCGTCGCCGTCGCCGGTGATGACCAGCCGTACGGGCCAACGCAGCCCCAGCTCCCCCACCACGTCGACGGCGGTGAGCACGCCCTCCAGCTTCAGCTCGGGCACGAGCCGGCACACGACCCCGATGTCGATCGTCTGGTGGGTGCCGCCGAGGAACCGGTCGCGGAACTCGCGCACCGGCTGGCCGGGCGTGTTCGCCTTCATGTCCACGGGCGGCTCGATCAGGTACGTGGGGCCGGACCGCTTGCGCGCGGTGTGCTGGCGCAGCGCCTCCGTACCCACGATGAGCGGCATGTTGCCCGGCAGGAACGGCGCCACGGCCATCGACATGATCGTGCAGATGGCCACGGCGCGCTCGTTCGGGAACACGGCCGCGACCGCGTCGAGCGCGGGCGGCCACTCGTACCCGTGGATGATGTCGATGTCGTACTGGCGCACCAGCGCGCGCAGCTGCTTGGCCACGGCCGGCGAGGGCCGGCGGCGCTGCGCGGGGATCGCCATCCGCTCCAGGCCCAGCTCCTCCACCCGCCGGCTGAGCGGGCCGTCCTCGCCGATGATGGCGACCTGGTGACCCAGGTCGCGCACCGCGGCGGCCAGCTCGATCGCGTTGAGCTGGCTGCCGCCCAGCTCCATCGCGTGCGGGTAGACGAGGATCTTCATCGGTTGCCCGCCCGGGAGGGACCGGGCAGCTCCGCCCAGCGGCGCTCGGACAGCAGCGCCTGCAACGCGCGGCGCTGGCCCGGCCGGTTGGCCCGCAGCAGCTGGGTACCGATGACGACGAGCCGGAACGCGGCGCTCGCCGCGCGTCCGTGGTACTTGCGGTAGTAGCGCACCTTGTTGACGGCCGTGAGCGCGACGAGCGCCGGACCCGTGCCCGAACCCGCGCCCTTGTGCGTCACGACCGCGTCAGGCAGGTAGCGCACCGCGTAGCCGGCCTCGCGCAACCGCCGGCAGTAGTCGGTCTCCTCCGAGTAGAGGAAGAAGCGCTCCTCGTCCCAGGCGCCGACCCGCTGGTCGGCCTCGATCGCGATGAGCAGCGCCGCGCCGGTGGCCCAGTCCACATTGGCCGGC
>JAEZGP010000594.1 GCA_023437285.1 Actinomycetes bacterium
GCGCCGAACTCGCGCAGCGTGTCGGCGGCCAGCGGGTGCATGTCGAGGTCCGGTTCGGCGTGGGTGCCGGCGCTGGCGGCGGTGAGGCCGGCGCCGGCGAGGCCGGGCCGGGTGTCGAGGGCGAGCCGCAGGAGCCGTTCCGCCATGGGGGAGCGGCACAGGTTCGCGTGGCAGACAAACAGGACCCGCATCGTGGCCGTCAGTGTCCGAGCGCCTCGTCGTGCCCGGCGACGAGCACCGTGGGCCGCCGCTCGCACAGCCGCGCCAGGTGGGCGACGATCTCGTTGGCCGGGCCGGTCGGGTCAATCGCCCGGGCCCGCGCGGGGTCCAGCGGCGGCACGGTCACATGGGAGATCCGCGGGTGCCGGGGGCGTAGGTCGTGCTCGTCCGGGCCGAACAGTTCCTCGTGCAGCTTCTCGCCGGGCCGCAGGCCGGTGAACACGATCTCGACGGGGGCCGGCGCGTGGCGCGCGAGCTGGCGGGCCACGTCGAGGATGCGGACGGGCTGGCCCATCTCCAGGACGAGCGCCTCGCCGTCGGCGCCGATGACGCCGGCGTGGATGACCAACTGCACCGCCTCCTGGACGGTCATGAAATACCGGGTCACCTCGGGGTGCGTCACGGTGATGGGTCCGCCGGCGGCGACCTGGGCCCGGAACGCGGTCAGCGCGGAGCCCCGGCTGCCGAGCACGTTGCCGAACCGCACGCTCAGGAACGTGCCGTCGTACGTGGCGGCGGCGTGCGCGGTCAGCCGCTCGGTGATGCGCTTGGAGTACCCGAGCACGCTGGTCGGCTGCGCCGCCTTGTCGGTGGAGAGGTTGACGAACCGTTCCACGTCGCGGGCGGCCTCAAGGACGGCCAGCGTGCCCCACACGTTGGTCTTGACCGCCTCGGCGGGGTGGCGCTCCAGCAGGGGCAGGTGCTTGAGGGCGGCCGCGTGGAAGATGACCTCCGGCCGGCGCCGGCGCACGATGCGCGCGACCTGCTCGGCGTCGCGCAGGTCGGCGAGGATGAGTTCGGGGCTGTCGAGCAGGGCCCGCCCGTGCAGCGAGAGCTGCACGGCGTGCAGCCCGGTCTCGTCGCGGTCGAGCATCATCAACTCGGCGGGGTGGTGGCGGGTGATCTGGCGGCACAGCTCCGACCCGATGGAGCCGCCCGCGCCGGTGACGAGGACGCGCCTGCCGGCGAGGTAGCCCGCCATGGCGTCGAGCCCGGTGTCGACCTGCCGGCGGCCGAGCAGTTCCCACACGTGCGCGTCGGTGAGCGGCAGCGGGGGGCGCTCTGGCGCATCAGCGGAGCTCACCGCGTACGCGGTGCGGGGGGCCGGGGTGCCGCGGAGGCGGTCGAGGAGGCGGGGGCGCGCTGCCGGCGGCTGTTCGGGTTCGCGTCGCAGCGCTCGGTTCTGATGCAGAAAATGCATGTTTGTACGATAAGTGATATAGAGGTAAGTATAGTCCGCTTACTGATGATTCTGCTCGGAGACTTGGAGCCGCATGGGCCTGTCGGAATATGTTCGGGCGATCCGCCGGCACTGGTGGTTCCTGCTCGTGGCCAGCCTCATGGCCGTGATCGGCGCGGCGACCATCACGATCCAGACACCGCCCCGCTACGCCACCTCGGTCACCTTCTTCGCCAACACCCCCAACCGGGGCGGCGTCGGCGAGGCGTTCCAGGGCAACCTGCTGTCGCAGCAGCGCGTCAAGTCGTACGCGGACTTGCTGGCCGGCGACCGGCTGGCCAAGATGATCGATCGCCGCTACGAGCTGGGCCTCAGCGTGGCCCAGATCCAGTCGCGCATCCAGGCCAGGCCGGTGCCCAACACGGTCCTGCTGCACGTCACCGTGACCGACGGCGTGGCGACGCGGTCGGCGCAGCTGGCCGGCGCGGTCGTCACCGAGTTCGTCGCGCTCGTCGCCACGCTGGAGCGCACCGATCGGGCCGACGGACCCGCCGTGACCGTGTCGGTGGTGGACGGACCGACGCTCAACCCCGTACCCGTGTCCCCGCGGCCCGTCCGCAACATCGGGCTCGGCCTGCTGCTCGGCCTGCTCGCCGGCTGCGTCGCCGCCGTGCTGCGGGAGAACCTCGACACCACCGTCAAGAGCGCCGAGACGCTGACCAAGGCGGCCGGCGCACCCGTCCTCGGGGTGATCCCGCTCGACGCGAGCGCGCGCAAGGCGCCGCTCATCGTGGCCGACAAGGCCACCTCCGGCCGCGCCGAGGCGTTCCGGCAGATCCGCACGAACCTCACGTTCGTCGACGTGGACCGACCCGTGCGCTCCATCGTGGTCACCAGCGCCCACCGCGACGAGGGCAAGTCGACGACCTCGTGCAACCTCGCCATCGCGCTGGCCACGGCGGGGGAGAAGGTGCTGCTCGTCGAGGCCGACCTGCGCCGCCCGCGCCTGGGGCACTACCTGGGCCTGGAAAGCGCCCTGGGCCTGAGCAACACCCTCGCCGGGCAGGTCGACGTCGACCAGGTCACCCAGCGCTGGGGCAACGGGCTGTGGGTGCTGCTGTCCGGGTCGCTGCCGCCCAACCCGAGCGAGCTGCTCGGCTCCGACGCGATGCGCGACCTGCTCGACGACCTCACGGCGCGCTACGACCGGGTGGTCGTGGACACGCCGCCACTGCTGCCGGTCACCGACGGGGCGGTGGTCGCCGCCCGCGCCGACGGGGTCATCCTCGTGGCCCGCAGCGCGCGCACCACCCAGGACCAGGTGCGCAAGGCGGCCCAGTCGCTGCACGCCGTGGGCGCCTCGGTCATCGGGTCCGTCCTGGCGATGCAGCGGCCCCACCCGGGCGAGGTCGGCTACTACCCGTACTACGGTCCCGCGCAGAGCCGTACCCGCTCGCACCGCGGCCTGCCGCCCATCGTGGCGCACGCGCCGAAGCCGTCGGGCGGCGAGCGCCCCGCGGCCCAGGAGGTGGCCGCGCCATCGGGGCGGGCGGCGCCGTGACCCGCCCGATCCGGCTCTCCGCCGCCGACGTCGGACCCCTTGAGGCCGAGTACGTGCTGGCCGCGTTGCGTTCGGGCTGGGCCGCTCCGGCGGGGCCCGATGTCGAGGCGTTCGAGCGCGACCTCGCCGCCCTCGCCGGCGTCGACCACGCGCTCGCGGTCTGCTCGGGCACCGCCGCCCTGCACCTGGCCCTGCTGGCGCTGGGCGTCGACGCGCGGCACACCGTCGTCGTGCCGACGCTCACGTTCGCCGCCACGGCCAACGCGGTCGCCTACACCGGCGCCCAGCCGTACTTCGTGGACTGCGAGCCGGGCACGGGCAACGTCGAGGTGAGCCTCGTGGCCGAGGCGCTGCGCCAGCTCGCGGCCGAGGGGCGGCCGGTCGGCGCCGTGCTGCCCGTGGACCTGTTCGGCCGGTGCGCCGACTACACCCGGCTGCTGCCGGTCTGCGCGCGCTACGGGGTACCGGTCGTGGCGGACGCCGCCGAGTCCGTCGGTGCCGCGCACCGGGGCCGGCCGGCCGGCGGGTTCGGCACGGCCGGCGTGTTC
>JAEZGP010000668.1 GCA_023437285.1 Actinomycetes bacterium
CCGCTGTCCCGGGCCAGGCACCGATCGACCGGTTTACGGTCAGCTGCGGCTCCAGCGCTGGTTACTGCCGCCGTTGCAGGTCCAGAGCGCGACCGGGGTGCCGTTGGCCGTCGCGGCGCCGGTCACGTCCAGGCACAGCCCCGACTCCACGCCGACGACGGTTCCATCGGCGTTGAGCCGCCACTGCTGGTTGGTGCCGCCGTTGCAGGTCCAGATCTGCACGCGGGTCCCGGCGGTGGTCGCGTGCCCGGGCACGTCCAGGCACTTGTTGCCGTACACGATCAGCTGGTTGCTGGCAGTGGCCGTCCACTGCTGGTTGGCGCCACCGTTGCAGTCCCAGATGGTCAGTTGCGTGCCGTCGTTCTGGGTCGCGTTCGGCACGTCCAGGCACCGGCCGGAGCCGACGCCGCGCAGGACGCCGCTCGACCCGGTGCTACCGCCGGTGCCCGGCGTCACGGTCAGGTTGTCGAACTGGGCGGTGATGCCCTGCCCGGTGGCGTAGCCCACCTGGCCGGCCCCCGAGGTGTAGTCGGTGACCGTACCGACCGTCGTGCCGTCGATGGCGGCGGCGATGCTGGCCCCGCTGAACTTCAGCGCCACGGTGTGCCAGCGTCCCGTGCCCAGCGCGGCGACGGAGCCGCTGGCCAGCGTCCGCACGTTGCCGCTGGTGTTGTTGCTCAGGATCGACCACGCCCCGCTGCTGTTGACCCGCAGGTAGTACGCGTTGAGGTTGGCCGGCGACTGGAACTGGTAGGCCGCGGCGCGACCGATGAGCTGGGCATAGCCGCTCTTCTCCAGCATCACGTCGGAGGAGACGGTGTAGTTGGTCCAGCTCAGGTCACCGAGCAACGTGTACGGCTCGGCCAGTTGCGAGGTCCACTTGATCGGCGCCTGCTCCGACATCTGCCGCACGCACCGACCCGTCCGGTCGCCGCCACACGCCACGATCTCGAACGAACCCTGCTGGTCCATCAGGTACTTCGCCTCGCTGGAGACCGGGTAGCTGTCGAACGTGTCGCTGTACGGCAGCGGCAGCGTGCCCTGCGCCGGGCTGGTGGCCGTACCCTTGCCCTGCCCGGTCGTGGTGGTGATGCTGTAGACGTAGCCGGGCTGGACGGTCAGCGAGAAGGCGCCGCCCGACGGGGTGATGTCGGCGCCGCGCACGAAGTGGTCGGCCGGGTTGTTGGACCGCACGTTGGTCGACCAGACCCGCACGGTGCCCTGCGACAGGCCGCCGGTGACGGTGAAGTTCAGCGTCTGCGCGCCGGAGGCGTCCATGGTCTCGATGACGGTGCTGTAGTCGGTCCCGCCCGGCGAGCGCAGCGACACGTAGCTGCCGTTGTTGCGGTTGCCCTCCAGGTATCCGCTGGACGAATCCAGGTAGCGCCAGCCCGGGGTGGCGAATTGCGTGGTCTGCGCCATCACCCAGGCGTTCTTGCCGATCGAGTAGTAACCCGACCACGGCTGCGGCGCGACCGCGACGCCCATGGTGGCCCACGGCATGTTCGGGGTGATCGCGGCGATGATCGGCCAGTTGATGTAGCCAGTCATCTTCCCGTCGAGGTAGCCCCGGTTGATGCCGCGGGCGAGCGCGTTCGCGCCGGCGTTGTAGTCGTCGGACCCGTTCTCGCTGGCCCACAGGGGCTTGCCGCTGTTGATGGCGTTGTTCGAGCTGGGGCAGTTGGTCTGCGCGCTGCGGTAGCCGCACACGTAGTGCGAGCCGTACACCGCCACGGCCCGACCGAACGCCGGGTCGCGCAGGGCCTCGTCGGCGGCGCCCCAGCCGAAGTCGTCGGACGCGACGATCTTCACGGCGGGGTACCCGCGCGAGTCGAGCGCGGCGCGCAGGTTCTTGTACCAGGTGGCGTTGAAGCCCTTCTCGTTCCAGCCGCCGAGGTAGTCGATGGTCAGGCCGTGGGAGGCGGCGCACCCCAGCCAGTTCACCAGGTAGTTGATCGAGTCGTTGGTCCAGAAGTCGCTGCCGATCCAGCCGGGGGCACCCCAGGCCAGGCCGATCAGCTTGACGTTGGGGTTGCGGGCCCTGGCCTGCTCGGCGAGCCACCACTGGTACCCACGGTTGCAGTTGACCACGCCGCGGGTGTGCTCGTGGCTCGGCTCGGCACCCGACGTCGTGTTGGTGTCCCCGCCGATCTCGAGCTTGAGCAGCTGCACCGCCGCGCCGTAGCCGGGCTTGAACAGATAGTCCAGGAGCTGGGTGCGCTGCGGCTCGGGATAGTCGATGAGCAGCCGGGTGTTGCCGCCGCCGCCGCTGATCGCGCCGACCCCGTCGAACACCCGACCGCCCGACGAGCCGTTGATGGTGATCGCCGTGGCGGCCTGGGCCGGCGCGGCCGCCACGACGACTCCCGTGGTGGCCGCGACGACCACGACGGTGAGCGCCAGCGCGCTCCGTCCGCCGCGCGCCAGCGGCCTGGTGATCAGGCGGCGCAGCGCGCCGCCGCGTTGTGATCTCATGCGTCCCGTCCTTACCGAAGGGTCCACTGCTGGTTGGCCTGGCCGTTGCACGACCAAAGAATGATCTTCGTACCGTTGGCGGTGCCGGCGCCGTTCGCGTCCACGCACAGGCCCGACTGCACGCCGGTGATGGTGCCGTTGGCGTTGAGGTTCCACTGCTGGTTGGTCTGCCCGTTGCAGTCCCAGATGATCACCTGGGTGCCGTTCGTCGTGCCCCGGCCGGACGCGTCCAGGCACTTGTTGCCGTACACCTGAAGTTGCCTGCCCGTCGTGTACGTGAACGACTGGTTGGCCTGACCGCCGCAGTCCCACAGCTGCACCTGCGTGCCGTTGGCGCTTGACGAGTTCGGCACGTCGAGACAGCGGCCCGACTGGCCGCCCACGATGGGCGTCGGCGTGCCGACGGTCGCCGCCGAGGCGACGCCGTGCGCGGTCGCCAACGCCGCGCCGCCCGCCACCACGGCGACGAGCAGCACCCCGAGCACCGGGGACGGTCGCCGACCGCCCCGCAGCCGCGCGTATGAGAAAGCCATGACGATTCCTCCGAGACGTAAAGGCGTCAGAGACGTCGATCAGTGTTAGCGTTCACAACAGCCAGGGAACGTCTGATGACGTGGGCATCGCAGAACGGTTGCGGCCCCTCGATGAGGGACGTTTCCGTTCCCGGTCACGTCTCTCATCGAGGACCTCGATACATGCGGTGACGTTCCTGTGCGGCAGCGTCATCGCCGCGTCGCGTCACCAGTCGTGGATAACGCTGTGCTGGTCGTCGGTGTGGCTAGGCACTGGAACAGGTCAGCGACGGGCTCGTCGCGGTCCCGTTGGCGAGCAGGCCGAACGTCGTGGAGCCGTTCGGCGACAGGGCGCCGTTGTAGGACGCGTTGGTCACCGTCACGGACGAGCCGCTGGTGCTCAGCGTGCCGCTCCACACCTGCGTGACGGTCTGACCGCTGGCGAGCGTCCAGCGCACCGTCCAGCCGTTGATGGCCGCGCTGCCGGCCGTCACCGTGACCTCGCCCTGGAAGCCGCCGGGCCAGGAGTTCACGGTCCGGTAGGTCGCCGTGCACGCGGCACCGGACGCCGACGTCGTAGGCGGCCGCGAGGTGAGGCTGGTCGGCGGCCGCGAGGTGACGACAGCGCTGGTCGGCGGCCGCGACGTGATCACGCTGCTCGTGGGCGGCGTCGAGGGCCCGCTCTGGAACTGGGTGAAGAACTTCCAGACCTCTTCCTTGGTCCAGGTGCGCCAGCCGTCGCAGTCGCACCCGTCGATCGGACCCGGCGTGTGCCCGCCGTCGAACGCGGCCCAGACGACCGGATAACCCGACCGGCACCCCGAGTACGCGGTGACCCGGTGCGACAGGCTGCCCTGCGCCGGCTCCGGCGGGTTCTGCGGCGTACAGCCGTTGTTGGCGACGAACTTGTCGCGCAGCGACCGCCCGCTCGAGATGGGCAGGACGTTGTCGCGCAGGCCGTGCAGGCCCATGTACGCGATGGGCTGCGTGCCGCCGCTGCACCCGCTGAGCTGCGCGCCGGAATAGACGGCCACCGCCCGGAAGACCGTGGCCCGCGCGCACGCGATCGCGTAGCTCATGCCGCCGCCGTAGCTGAAGCCCAGCGCGAACAGTTGCGTGGTGTCGACGCACAGGCCGGCCTGGATCTGCTTGATCAGGTCGTCGACGAAGACGAGGTCCTCGCCGCCGGAGTTGGCCCAGCCGTTGTTGAATCCCTGGGGGGCGACGAAGATCGTGCTGTTGTTCGCCTGTGCCCGCAGCCCGTAGTACGACCAGTTGTAGCCGTCGGTGCCGCCCGAGTCGACGTCGTTGGCGGTGCCGCCGCGCCAGTGGAACCCGAAGATCAGCCGGTACGGCCGGTTCATGTCGTAGTTGTCGGGGACCCGCAGGATGTAGGTGCGGTTCTTGCCGCTGGTCTGGATCGACCGCTGGCCGCTGGTCAGCGCCGGGGCCTTGCCGCAGCCGGCGGTCGCCGCCGCGTACGCGCCGGGTGCCGGCGCCCCGAAGCCCTCCTTCAGGACCAGCACCCCGGTCACCGCCACCACCAATGCCGCGGCGGCCACCGAGCCCACTATCGATCTTCGGCGTAGCATCTTTCGACTCCTTGGGACGGAAAAGAATGTGCGATACGTAAGACGTCCGACGTTACGACTTCATTTCATGAACGTCAATGCGATCTCTGCGGTGACCTGCGGATAACAGAAACCGACCGCACTATTCGCGAATAACTCCCCCGTGGTTTTCGACCGGCCCGGGGCCGTCAACGGGTAGCAACTGCCGGCCGGCCCGCTCGGGGCGGACGTGCGGCCCCTCGGCCGGCGCGACGCGCGGTCGGTGGCCGGCCGCGCCGATCGCGTGCTCGTCGACCGTGACGCCCAGGCCGGGCGAGTCGCCGAGGACGAACGCGCCGTCCTCGACGCGCAGGTCCAGGCTCACCCCCACCGGCGGCCGCAGGTCCTGCAGCTCGCTGACCAGATGGTTGGGCACCGACGTCGCCGCGTGCAGCAGTCCGATGGGGACGTTGCCGATCGGGCTGACCGGCAGGTCGTACGCGTGGGCCACGGCGGCGACCCGCAGGAAGTGCGTCACGCCCCAGACCGCCGCGGTCTGCACGATGTCGACCGCCCCGGCCGCGATCAGGGGCCGGAACTGTTCCAGCCCGGTGAGGTTCTCCCCCGTCGCGACGGCGGCGCGCACGCCGCGACCCACCACGGCCAGGCCCTCGGCGTCCCACCGCCGCACCGGCTCCTCGATCCAGGTGAGGTCGACGGTGCGCTCGATCTCGGCGACGTGCCGTACCGCCTGCTTGCGGGTCCAGCACTCGTTGACGTCCAGCATGAGCGCGGGCCGCGACCCCGGCCCCGCATCGGCCAGCACGTCGCGGACGAGGCCCAGCCGGTGCCGGTCCCGCTCGATGTCCAGGCCGCCCTTGAGCTTCGCGGCGCGCAGGCCGCGCTCGGCGTACTCCCGGTATGCCGCGACCAGGTCGTCGTCGGACAGGCCGATGCACAGCCCGGAGGCGTACGCGGGGACCACCCGGTCCCGGC
>JAEZGP010000681.1 GCA_023437285.1 Actinomycetes bacterium
GGTGGCCGGCCCGCGCGAACCGGCCGACCAACGGCGGCTGAGGCGGGTTGTGCGTCAGCGCGCGGCGGCGGCGTCGACGAGGCGGCGGATGGGGCTGGCCAGGTTCCAGCGCTCGGCGAGGGCGAGCAGCGCGTTGGGGTCGGCCGGTGCCGTGGGCAGGGTGAGGTCGACCTCGGGTAGAGGCGCGTCGGTGGCGACGCGGACGACGGGGCCGGCGGCGGCGAGGTAGTCGGTTGCGGCGGCGAGTTTGGCGCGTACGCCGGCGGCGAAGGGTGCGTCGGGCTTGTCGAGGGCGGCGACGATGTCGTCGAGGCCGCCGAAGCGGGTGACGAGGCCGGCGGCGGTCTTGTCGCCGATGCCGGCGACGCCGGGCAGGCCGTCGCTGGGGTCGCCGCGCAGGGCGGCGAAGTCGGCGTAGTGGTGGGCGGGCACGTGGTAGCGGGCGGCGACGGCGGCCTCGTCGTAGACCTCCAGTTTGGCCACGCCCTTGCCGCAGTAGAGGACGCGTACGCCGGTGGTGTCGTTGACGAGTTGGAACAGGTCGCGGTCGCCGGTGGCGATCTCGGTGGGGCCGGGTTCGTGGGTGGCGAGGGTGCCGATGACGTCGTCGGCCTCGTAGTCGGGGGCGCCGACGGTGGCGATGCCGAGGGCGGCGAGCACGTCGAGCAGGAGGGGGACCTGGGGGACGAGGCCGGCGGGGACCTCTTCGCCGCCGTCGGCGGCCAGCCGGTGGCGCTTGTACGAGTCGATGAGCGCGACCCGCCAGGCGGGGCGCCAGGACAGGTCGAGGGCGCAGGCGACGCGGCCGGGCCGGCGGGTGCGTACGAGGGAGGCGAGCATGTCGAGGAAGCCTTTGACGGCGTTGACGGGGCTGCCGTCGGGGGCGCGCGCGGCGGATTCGGGGACGCCGAAGTAGGCCCGGAAGTAGAGGCTGGCGGCGTCGACGAGCAGGAGCGGTCGGCTCTCGGTCACGGGGTTCAGCCTGGCATATGAGGGCTGGCCACGAAAACCTAACGAACGTTAAGCTATGGGTGTGACGGTTCATCGCCTGCTGCCCTCCGACGAGGCGGCCGAGCTGCTCGACCTGGCCACGAAGCTGGCCGACCGCGAGCTGGCCCCGCGGGCCGCCGCGGCCGAGGAGCGCGGCGAGTTCCCGGCCGACGTCGTCAAACAGTTGGCGCGTTCGGGCCTGCTGGGCCTGCCGTACCCGGTGGAGTACGGCGGGGGCGACCAGCCGTACGAGGTGTACCTGCAGGTGTTGGAGATCCTGGCGAGCCGCTGGCTGGCGGTGGCCGAGGTGGTGTCGGTGCACACCCTGGCCTGCTATCCGTTGGCGACCTACGGCGAGCGGTCGTTGCGCGAGGAGCTGTTGCCGGGCCTGCTGGCGGGCGACGTGTTGGGCGCGTACTGCCTGTCGGAGCCGGCGGGCGGGTCGGACGCGGCGGCGCTGACGACCCGGGCGGTGCGCGACGGGGACGCGTACGCGGTGACGGGTACCAAGGCGTGGATCACGCATGCGGGCCGGGCGGGCGTGTACAACGTGTTCTGCCGTACGGGCGGCCCGGGTGCGGGCGGGATCTCGTGCCTGCTGGCGGACGCGAACACGCCGGGGATCGCGGCGCAGGCGCCGGAGCGGACGATGGGGTTGCGTTCGTCGCCGGTGGCGCAGGTCGTGTTTGACGGCGCGCGGGTGCCGGCGGACCGGCTGATCGGCGCGGAGGGGCAGGGGTTCGGGATCGCGCTGTCCGCGTTGGACGGGGGCCGGTTGGGCATCGCGGCGTGCGCGGTGGGCCTGGCGCAGGGTGCGTTGGACTACGCGGTGGCGTACGCGCGCGAGCGCGAGCAGTTCGGGCAGCCGATCATCGGGTTCCAGGGAATCGGGTTCCTGCTGGCGGACCTGGCGACGCAGGTGAGTGCGGCGCGGGCGTTGACGTTGGCGGCGGCGCGGTTGCGCGACGCGGGGCGCCCGTACTCGGTGGAGGCGGCGAAGGCGAAGTTGTTCGCCACGGATGTGGCGATGCGGGTGACCACGGAGGCGGTGCAGGTGCTGGGCGGTTACGGGTATGTGGCCGACCATCCGGTGGAGCGGTATTTCCGGGAGGCGAAGGTGCTGCAGATCGTGGAGGGGACCAATCAGATCCAGCGCATGGTGATCGCGCGAGGGTTGGCCCGCCGAACAGATGGCGCGTGAGCGGTGGCGGGCGTGTAGGTTCGTCGCGTGGAGGAGATCGACCGGGCTATCGTGGCCGCGCTGACCACTGATGGACGCATGTCGTATACGGACCTGGCGGAGAGGGTCGGGTTGTCGGTGTCGGCGGCGCATCAGCGGGTGCGCCGGCTGGAGCAGCGGGGGATTCTCCAGGGGTACGCCGCGCGGGTGGACTACCCGGCGGTGGGGTTGCCGATGACGGCCTTCGTGGCGATCCGGCCGCTGGATCCGTCGCAGCCGGATGACGCGCCGGAGCGGCTGGCCTCCCTGCCGGAGATCGAGTCGTGCTATTCGGTGGCCGGTGAGGACTTCTACGTCCTGTTGGTGCGGGTGGGGACGCCGGCGGATCTGGAGCGGTTGTTGCAGAAGATCCGGCAGGCGGCCAACGTGATCACCCGGACGACGGTGGTGTTGTCGACGCCGTACGAGGGTCGGCCACCCCGGGTGGGTTCCTGACCCGGTTGCTGTAGGGCTGTTGAGGCTGGCCGGCGTCGATGCGCAAGGGCTGGCCGGACGGGCCGTTGAGGCCGCTGTGACTGGACAGTTAATTGTCCTGTTTTGCGCCTCAGTCAAGGCAGGCGGGATCGCCTGGATGCCTTGCGGCGCCTCATTTCTAGGCTGTTGCGGTTGCGTTATCGAACGGCGTTGACAGCTGCTATGTTAACGATAACACTCCCTGCAAAGACGCGCCGCACGCGCGTTCAGTACGGCCAACTTCGGAGGTGGCAGATGGGCGTCCCCGACCCACTGGTGGTCGGCGTCGATTACGGCACGCTGTCCGGTCGTGCCGTGGTGGTGCGCGTGGCCGACGGCACCGAGCTGGGCTCGGCCGTGCACGAGTACGCGCACGCCGTGCTCACCGACGCCCTGCCCGACGGGACGCCGCTGGGGGTCGACTGGGCGTTACAGGTGCCCGGCGACTACGTCGACGTGCTGCGCAACGCCGTGCCGGCCGCGATCGCGGCGGCGGGGGTCGACCCGGCGCGGGTCATCGGCATCGCGACGGACTTCACCGCGTGCACGATGGTGCCGACCTTGGCCGACGGCACGCCGCTCAACGAGCTGCCGCAGTACGCGGGCCGTCCGCACGCGTACGTCAAGCTGTGGAAGCACCACGCCGCCCAGGGACAGGCCGACCGGATCAACGAGCTGGCCGCGCAGCGGGGCGAGTCGTGGCTGCCCCGCTACGGCGGGCTGATCTCCTCGGAGTGGGAGTTCGCCAAGGGCCTGCAACTGCTCGAGGAGGACCCGGAGATCTACGGCGCGATGCGCCACTGGGTCGAGGCCGCCGACTGGATCGTCTGGCAGCTGACCGGCGAGTACGTGCGCAACGCCTGCACGGCCGGCTACAAGGGCATCCTGCAGGACGGGCAGTACCCGTCGCGGGAGTTCCTCGCCGCCCTCAACCCCGACTTCGCCGACTTCGTCGCCGACAAGCTCGACCACCCGATCGGCCAGCTCGGCGCGCGTGCCGGTTCGCTGACGGCGCAGGCCGCCCAGTGGACCGGCCTGCCGGAGGGCATCGCGGTCGCGGTGGGCAACGTGGACGCGCACGTGACGGCCGCGGCCGGCGACGCGCTGCGGCCGGGTCAGATGGTCGCCATCATGGGCACCTCGACGTGTCACGTGATGAACGGTTCGGAGCTGCGCGAGGTGCCCGGCATGTGCGGGGTCGTCGACGGCGGCATCGTGGCGGGCCTGTGGGGGTACGAGGCCGGGCAGAGCGGGGTGGGCGACATCTTCGGCCACTTCGTGGAGCGGCACGTGCCGGCCGATTACGTGGCGGCGGCGCGCGAGGCGGGCATCTCGGTGCACGAGCACCTGACCCGGCTGGCGGCGGCGCAGCCGATCGGCGCGCACGGGCTCATCGCCCTGGACTGGCACTCGGGCAACCGGTCGGTGCTGGTCGACCACGAGCTGTCCGGCGTCCTCGTGGGGGAGACCCTGGCGACCCGGCCGGAGGACATCTACCGGGCGTTGATCGAGGCGACGGCGTTCGGCACGCGCACGATCATCGAGACGTTCGCGAAGGCGGGCATCCCCGCCGAGGAGCTGATCATCTCGGGCGGGCTGGCGAAGAACCGCCTGCTCATGCAGATCTACAGCGACGTGACGCGGCTGCCGCTGTCCCAGATCACCTCCGAGCAGGGTCCGGCGCTGGGCTCGGCGATCCACGCGGCGGTGGCCGCCGGGGCGTACCCGGACGTGCCGGCCGCGGCGGCGGCGATGGGCCGGGTGGCGCGCAACGTGTACACCCCGGACGAGGCGGCCGCGTCGGCGTACGACGAGCTGTTCGCCGAGTACACGACGCTGCACGACTACTTCGGGCGGGGCGCCAACAAGGTGATGCGCCGGTTGCGGGCGATCCAGCGCGCGGCGACGACGAAGGTGGGGGCCGACGCGTGACGATCACCGAAGCCGTGCGCGGGACGATCGCGGGCGTGCGGGAGACCGTGGCCGCGTTGCATGCCGAGTTGCCGCGCAACGAGCTGGTCGTGTGGACCGCCGGCAACGTGTCGGCCCGGGTACCGGACGCGGACCTGCTGGTCATCAAGCCGTCCGGGGTCCGCTACGAGGACATCACCCCGGACAACATGGTGGTGACCGACCTCGACGGGCGTCTCGTGGAGGGCGAGTTCGCGCCGTCGTCGGACACGGCCGCGCACGCGTACGTGTACAAGCACATGCCGCACGTGGGCGGCGTGGTCCACACCCACTCGACGTACGCGACGGCGTGGTCGGCGCGGGCCGAGCCGATCCCGTGCGTCCTGACGATGATCGCCGACGAGTTCGGTGGGGACATTCCGGTGGGCCCGTTCGCGCTGATCGGCGACGACTCGATCGGTCGCGGCATCGTGGAGACCCTGTCGGGCAGCCGCTCGCCGGCGGTACTCATGCGCAACCACGGCGTGTTCACCATCGGCCGCGACGCGAAGGCCGCGGTGAAGGCGGCGGTCATGTGCGAGGACGTGGCGCGCACCGTGCACATCGCCCGCCAGTTGGGCACCCCGCTGCCGATCGGGCAGTCCGACATCGACGCGCTCTACGCGCGCTACCAGAACGTCTACGGCCAGGAGACCCCGAAATGACCACGGCGAAGCCCCAGCTCTGGTTCCTCACCGGCAGCCAGCACCTCTACGGTCCGGAGACGCTCGACCAGGTGGCCGACCAGTCGGCGCAGATCCAGCGGATGCTGGCCGACTCGGGCGGGCTCAGCGCCGACATCGTCGGCAAGCCGGTGCTGACCGACTCCGCGGCGATCCGGCAGGTCATGCAGGAGGCCAACTCCGACGCGAACTGTGTCGGGATCATCGCGTGGATGCACACGTTCTCCCCGGCCAAGATGTGGATCACCGGTCTGGACGTGCTGCGTAAGCCGTTGCTGCACCTGCACACGCAGCTCAACGAGGCCCTGCCGTGGGCGACGATAGACATGGACTTCATGAACCTCAACCAGGCCGCGCACGGCGACCGGGAGTTCGGGTTCGTGCAGACGCGCCTGGGCGTGCCGCGTAAGACGGTCGCGGGGCACGCGTCCGACCCGGACCTGGTGCGTCGCGTCGACGAGTGGGCGCGCGCGGCCGTGGGTCGCGCGCACTTGTACGGGCTGCGGCTGGCGCGCTTCGGCGACAACATGCGCGACGTCGCGGTGACCGAGGGCGACAAGGTCGAGGCGGAGCTGCGTTTCGGCGTCTCGGTGAACACGTACGGGGTCAACGACCTGGTCGCCGTGGTCGATCAGGTCGCCGACGCCGACATCGACACGCTGGTCAAGGAGTACGCCGACAGTTACCGCCTGGCGCCGGAGTTGGCCAAGGGTGGGCAACGTCACGATTCGCTGCGTTATGCGGCGCGGATTGAGGCCGGTCTGCGGCAGTTCCTCACCGATGGTGGATTCGGTGCCTTCACCACGAACTTCGAGGACCTGGGTGGGCTGCGGCAGTTGCCCGGCTTGGCCGTGCAGCGACTGATGTCCGACGGGTACGGTTTCGGTGGCGAGGGCGACTGGAAGACGTCCACGCTGCTCGCGGCCGTGAAGGCGATGGGCGCGGGCAGTGGCCGTGGCACATCGTTCATGGAGGATTACACGTACCATTTCGGTCCGGGCACGCCGAAGATCCTCGGCGCGCACATGCTGGAGGTGTGCCCGACCATCGCGTCAGCGCAGCCGTCCTGCGAGATCCACCCGCTGGGCATCGGCGGCCGGGAGGACCCGGTCCGGCTGGTCTTCGACGCGGCGTCCGGCCCCGGTGTGGTGATCGGCCTGGCGGACCTGGGTGACCGGTTCCGCCTGGTGGCCAACGAGATCACCGTGGTGCCGCCGGACGAGCCGTTGCCGAAGCTGCCCGTGGCCCGGGCGGTGTGGCAGCCGGCCCCGTCGCTGGCCACGTCGGCGGAGTGCTGGCTCACCGCCGGTGGCCCGCACCACACGGTACTGACCCAGGGTGTGAGCGCCGAGACGCTGCGCGACTTCGCTCACATGCTGCATACCGAGTTGTTGGTGATCGACGAGAGCACGACGGCGCGTCAGTTCGCCGATCACCTGAGGTGGAACCAGGCCTACTACCGGCTGGCCCAGGGCCTGCCGGGCCGGGGCTGATTCCGCTAGTTCCGCCCCCCATGTAACACCGCAACACACCCCCCGAGGAGAAGAACAATGAAGTTCAACCGGATCGCGATGGCAGCCACCGCCATCGCGCTCACCGCGGCCATGGCCGCGTGTGGTTCGAGCGAGAAGGATGTCGACAAGGACACCGGCTCCGGCAGCAACGAGGGCGCCCTGGTCGGCGTGACCATGCCGACCAAGTCGTCGGAGCGCTGGATCAGCGACGGCGACAACGTCAAGAAGGCCCTTGAGGCGCTGGGCTACAAGGTCGACCTGCAGTACGCCGAGGACGACATCCCGACGCAGGTCAACCAGATCGAGAACCAGATCACCAACGGCGCCAAGCTGCTGATCATCGCGTCGATCGACGGCACGGCGATCACGTCGCAGCTGCAGCAGGCCGCGGACAAGAACATCCCGGTCATCGCCTACGACCGGCTCATCCGCAACAGCCCGAACGTGAGCTACTACGCCACCTTCGACAACTTTAAGGTCGGTGTGCAGCAGGCCACCTCGCTGCTGGTCGGCCTGGGCATCAAGAAGGCCGACGGCACCGACGGCGACGCCAAGGGTCCGTTCAACGTCGAGCTGTTCGCCGGTTCGCCGGACGACAACAACGCCACGTTCTTCTTCAACGGCGCCATGTCGGTCCTGCAGCCCTACATCGACAACAAGACGCTGGTGGTCCGCAGCGGCCAGACCGACTTCAAGACGGTCGCGATCCTGCGGTGGAAGGCCGACACGGCGCAGAAGCGCATGGAGGACATCCTCACCAAGACGTACTCGTCGGGCGCCCGGGTCGACGGCGTGCTGTCGCCCTACGACGGCCTGTCGATCGGCATCCTGTCGGCGCTGAAGAGCAACGGCTACGGCACCACCGGCCAGAAGTACCCGGTCGTGACCGGTCAGGACGCCGAGCTCGCCTCCGTGAAGTCGATCATCGCGGGTGAGCAGTACTCCACCATCTACAAGGACACCCGCGAGCTGGCCAAGGTCACCGTCCAGATGGCCGACGCGGCGCTCAAGGGTCAGCAGCCCGAGGTGAACAACACCAAGGACTACGACAACGGCAACAAGGTCGTCCCGTCCTACCTGCTGGAGCCGATCATCGTCGACAAGACCAACTACGAGAAGGTCCTCGTCGACAGCGGCTACTACACCAAGGACCAGCTGGGCTGATCCGGCTCGTGGGGGGGGTGGGCGCCCCGGCCCGGCGGCCCCCCCCCCCCC
>JAEZGP010000698.1 GCA_023437285.1 Actinomycetes bacterium
GGGGGGGGGCCCCGCGGGGGGGGGGGGGGGGGGCCCCCCCCCCCCCCCCCCGACCCGGTCGAACAGATACCGGACGTAAATTTCGACGACGGCGTCGGCGAGTGGTGGTCCACCGGCAACTCGCCGCTGAGCATCGTGAACGGCGAGGCCTGCGTGCCCGTACCCGGCGGGCTCGTCAACCCGTGGGACTCCATCGTCGGGCGCGACCATCTCAACCTCACGGCGGGCGAGGACTACCGGCTCACCTTCACCGCCCACTCCACCGTGCCGCTCAAGCCGCGCATCCTGGTGCAGAACGCCACGACGTACCTTGAGTCGCTGGGTGCCCGGCCCGAGGAGTCGATCGGGGCGACCCCGACGGCGTACGAGTTCTTCTTCACCGCGCAGGAGACCAACCCGTCCGGGCAGTTCGCCTTCCAACTCGCCGGCGACGCCGAGGACGCCACCTTCTGCTTCGACAACGTCTCCCTCGTCGGTGGCGTCGTCAAACCGCCGTACGTGCCGGACACCGGGCCGCGCGTGCGCGTGAACCAGGTCGGCTACCTGCCGCACGGGCCCAAGAACGCCACCCTGGTCACCGACCGGGCGGCGGGGATCGCCTTCGAGCTGCGCGACGCCAAGGGCAAGGTCGTCCACCGGGGCCGCAGCAAGCCGGCCGGCGTGGACGCGTCGTCCGGCCTGGCCACCCACACGATCAGCTTCAGCGCGTACACCAAGGCCGGGACCGGCTTCACCCTCGTCGCGGACGGCGAGACCAGCCACCCGTTCGACATCTCCCCGGCCGCCTACGCCAAGCTGCGCGCGGACACCCTGTCGGCGTTCTACCCGCAGCGCAGCGGCATCGAGATCAAGGACAGCGTCGCACCCGGGTACGCCCGGCCGGCCGGGCACGTCGGGGTGGCCCCCAACCAGGGCGACACGAGCGTCGCGTGCCTGCCCGGCACCTGCGACTACGCGCTCGACGTGACCGGCGGCTGGTACGACGCCGGTGACTTCGGCAAGTACGTCGTCAACGGCGGCATCGCCGCGTACCAGCTGATGAGCGCCTTCGAGCGGACCAAGACCGCGCGCAGCGCCAGGGCCGACAAGCTCGGCGACGGCACCGTACGGCTGCCCGAGCGCGGCAACGGCGTGCCCGACATCCTCGACGAGGCCCGGTGGGAGCTGGACTTCATCCTCAAGATGCAGGTCCCCGACGGCAAGCCGCTGGCCGGCATGGCCCACCACAAGATGCACGACGAGTCGTGGGCCGGCTATCCGATGCTGCCGTCGGCCGGCGACAAGACGCGCTACCTGCACCCGCCGTCGACGGCCGCCACGCTCAACCTGGCCGCCACGGCCGCGCAGGCGGCCCGCCTCTACGCCCCGTACGACAAGGCGTTCGCGACCCGCGCGCTCACCGCCGCCCGCAAGGCGTACGACGCGGCGCTCGCCAACCCCGCGCTGTACGCGCCAGGCGGCGGCGACGCGGGCGGCGGCCCGTACGACGACACGAACGTCACCGACGAGTTCTACTGGGCGGCCGCCGAGCTGTACCTCACCACCGGCGAGAAGCGCTTCGCGGACGCGGTGCGCGCCTCGCCGCTACACACCGCCGACGTGTGGGTGGCGACCGGCTTCGACTGGCAGCAGCGGGCCCAGCTCGCGCGGCTGGAGCTGGCGACCGTGCCGAACGCGCTGCCCGACCGGGCCCGGGTACGTAGGTCCGTCGTCGACGGGGCGCGCAAGTACGTGGCCAACGTGACCGCGAGCCCGTGGTCGCTGGCGTACGCCCCGCCCGGCAACGCCTTCGACTGGGGCTCCAACGGCCTGGTCCTCAACAACCTGCAGGTGATCGCGACCGCGTACGACCTGACGAACGACGTGAAGTTCCGCGACGCCGTCCTGGCGGGCATGGACTATCTGCTGGGCCGCAACGCGCTGAACCGGTCGTACATCACCGGATACGGCGAGGTCGACACGCACCGGCAGTACCACCGCTGGTTCGCGAACTCGATCGACGACGACCTGCCGCCGCCACCGCCCGGCAGCATCGGCGGCGGGCCGAACTCGTACGCCTCGACGTGGGACTCGACCGCGGCCGACAAGCTGGCCGGCTGCGAGTCGCGGCCGCAGTGGTGCAGCATCGACGACGCCCAGTCGTACTCGACCAACGAGATCGCGATCAACTGGATGTCGACGCTGGCCTGGGCGGCGAGCTTCGTCGCCGACCAGGACAACGGCGAGGCGGCGCCCCGGGCGAACGCCTGCCACGTGCACTACACGGCCCTGCCCTCGGGCACCGGGTTCGTCGCCGCCGTCGAGGTGCGCAACACCGGCCCGGCCACGCTGAAGGGCTGGGAGCTGACGTTCGCGTTCGTCGGCGGTCAGCGGGTCGAGGCCGCGCAGGGCGCCAGGGCGAGCCAGGCGGGGGCCACGGTGACCCTGACCGGGGGCGACCGCCTCAAGCCCGGCAAGTCAGTGCTGATCGGGCTGCGCGGCACGAGCCCGGGTGGTGCCAACCCGGCGCCGGAGCTGTTCCGGCTCAACGGTTCGGCCTGTTCGTAAGCACGTGAGGCTGGGCGCCGCGAAGCGCCCAGCCTCACCCGGTCCGATTATCGGCCTCCGCCCGCGCTTCTGTAACGCGCGGCAGATGACCTCGCCGGAGGCGTCCATCAGGTACACCCCGGAGCTGTTCCCGGGCGACGGCGCCGTCACGAACAAGGGGACCGAGGACTTCCTCGCGGCCTTCATGAACGACTTTCGCGACTACCTCGTGCGGGTACTGACCGTGCTGCCACGGTAACTCTCGATCTACATAGCACAGCCGGGGGCCATCGGCGTCGGACCGGCGGCGCGGAGTCTGTGCCCGGGCGGCCGGCGACGACAGTCATGATCATGGATACCGTTGTGCGTATGCCGAGCCAATCAGACCAGGCGACCGTCCGCGCGGTACTTCTCTACCTGCGGGGGACCGGCTGGCGGGTATCGCCGGGGCAGCGCTACAACGTTGCGGGGACCCTGCTCACCGTGACCGCCGTGAGCAACCCGTACGGCAACGAGGGTCTCGAGCTGCGCATCGGCGTGCACGCCGGCCAGTCCGACCGGCTGATCGCCACCCTGTGCTACGACCCGCGCCGCAAGGAACTCGCGGAAACGATCTGGCACTGAGATTGGGTTCGAGGAGCGCCCCGCGCGGGTAGTGGCCGTCTCATGGTCTACGTCAACCAGGGCGGCGCCTACGAGCGCGACCGGCGCTACCTCACCAGCCGGATCACCACGGACGGCAAGGACGGGTACCCCGTCGAGCCCGGCCGGTACCGGCTCGTCGTGAGCCGCGCCTGCCCGTGGGCCAACCGGGCGATCATCGTGCGGCGGCTGCTGGGTCTGGAGAACGTGATCTCCATGGGTGTCGCCGGCCCCACCCACGACGAGCGCAGCTGGACCTTCGACCTCGACCCGGACGGCCGCGACCCGGTGCTCGGCATCACCCACCTGCGCGACGCGTACGAGGCCCGCGTTCCCGGGTACGAGCAGGGCATCACCGTGCCGGCCATCGTGGACGTGCCGACCGGCCAGGTCGTCACGAACGACTTCGCGCAGATCACGCTCGACCTCAGTACCCAGTGGTGGGCACATCACCGGCCCGGCGCGCCGGAGCTGTACCCCGACGCCCTGCGCGGCGAGATCGACGAGGTGAACCAGCGGGTCTACACCGAGGTCAACAACGGCGTGTACCGGTGCGGCTTCGCCGGCGCGCAGGAGGCCTACGAGGAGTCCTACGACCGGCTGTTCACCGCGCTGGACTGGCTGTCGGAGCGGCTGTCGCGGCAGCGGTACCTGGTCGGCGACACCATCACCGAGGCGGACGTGCGGCTGTTCACGACGCTCGTCCGGTTCGACGCCGTCTACCACGGGCACTTCAAGTGCAACCGCAACAAGCTCACCGAGATGCCGGTGCTGTGGGCGTACGCCCGGGATCTGTTCACGACGCCCGGCTTCGGCGACACGATCGACTTCGACCACATCAAGCGGCACTACTACGTCGTGCACCGCGACATCAACCCGACCGGGATCGTGCCGGCCGGGCCGGCACTGGACGGCTGGCTGACCCCGCACGGCCGCGAGGACCTGGGCGGGCGCCCGTTCGGCGACGGTACGCCGCCCCCGCCGCCGCCCGCCGACGAGGCGGTCGCGCCGCTGGCCGAGCAGGGCCGCTGACGCGGAACCGGGG